>WTAG01000053.1 GCA_013139755.1 Methylomarinum sp.
GATACTGGCTGTGGCATCTCTAAATCAGATTTAGCCCATATTTTTGATCCATTTTTCACCACTAAAGATGTGGGGCAAGGTGTTGGACTGGGGTTAACTGTTTGTTTAAATATTATCAAAGCACATGAAGGTACCCTGACAGTCATTAGCAAACCAGGCTCAGGGACCCAAGTCACTATTTTATTACCTATACGACATAGTAAGGGTTAGGCAAAGATAATGGTAAATATCAAGGAAAATCATGTCTCGTTATAGTGGCCTTTTTACTGGAAGCAAGGTCGAGAAAACATCTGATAAGCAAAGCGACACTGCTGTCTATCGTATTTTATTAGTCGATGATGAAGCGAATATTTTATCATCGTTACGGCGTGTTTTTCGGCGTGAAAACTATCAAGTTGAAGTCGCAATGAACGGTGAAGAAGCTTTACAGCTTTTAGCTCAGAATGAATTTCAATTAATAATTTCTGATTTTAAAATGCCACATATGAATGGTGCCGAACTTTTAAAAGAAGTAAAAAGTCGACATCCAAAAATCATTCGTATCATGTTGACTGGATTTGCAGATACCGATGCAGTGATGGGAGCTATTAACGAAGGCGCTGTTTATAAATTTATTCTTAAACCCTGGAATGATGATGACCTACGTGTCACTGTAGCACTCGCTTTAGAACAATATGATTTACTCCAAAAAAACAGACAATTACAACATGAAAATCAGCACCAGCATAAACAGCTAAAAAAGCTTAGTAAATTAAGTAACACTGACAATGAGCAACTTGCGATTATGCTCAATAAAAAACAGTTGATCAATAATGGTCAATTACAGGAAATTTTCAAGATTAAACAAAACAGTAATACCCCTGTCGTAAAAATCATTGTTGATAAACAATGGGTTGATGAAAAAGTAATCCGAAAAATTTTACGTCAGGAATTTTTTGTTGAAGAAGTTTCATTAGCCGAGTTTCAAATAAAACAAGAAATATTAGACTTACTTCCTCGTTCAATTTGTGAACAGCAATGGGCCTTACCCTTAAAAATTGAAAACAATTTGTTACTACTGGCAACAGCCGACCCTATGAATATGGGGTTGCAAGCCGACATACGTTTTTTTACCGGCTTAAATTTACAAGTTGTCATGGCTGACCTTGCCGCCATTGAAAATAAAATTGCCGAAGTATTTGGTGAATTTCCAAACTTTGGTGAAATGGAAGATATTATTTCTACGGAAGACCCGTTTGAAACCATAGAGGTTATTATTGATGAAAAGGATGATGTCTCTTTAGAGCAATTATTAAGGGAAACTGAAACCCCACCAGCCATACGCTTAGTGAACTCAATTATTATTGAAGCGGTAAGGCTAGGTGCCAGTGATATTCATATTCAGCCCCGCACAAAAAGCATTGTAGTACGCTATAGGATTGATGGTATTTTGCTGGATAAGATTTTTATACCTAATCACTATTTAAACCCCTTAGTTTCTCGCATAAAAGTGATGGCTGAAATGGATATTTCAGAACGCCGTCACCCTCAAGACGGAAGGATTACGGTTAAAACCCCCATGCGTATTATTGACCTGCGTATTTCCTCTTTACCGATGATTAATGGTGAAAAAGTAGTGATGCGTATTTTAGACCGTAACGCCTCTATCAAAAGCCTTGATATGCTAGGTTTTAATGAGCTAAATTTAAAGAAAATATCCCGCTTGATTAGTAAGCCACAAGGCATTATCTTATCAACAGGCCCGACAGGTAGCGGTAAAACCACTACTCTCTATTCCTTACTTCAACATGGCGTAACATCAGAAAAAAATTATGTCACCATTGAAGAACCTGTTGAATACTATATGGATGAAGCTGGGCAAGTCAATATCAAAGGTAAAATAGATTTGACCTTTCCTGTGGTACTACGTGCCATTTTAAGACAAGATCCAGATGTGATTTTGTTAGGTGAAATTCGTGACCTTGAGACAGCTGAAGTCGCCTTCCAAGCCGCTTTAACCGGACATCTTGTTTTTTCAACATTGCACACCAACTCAAGTATTGCCACAATTGCCCGGCTGTTTGATTTAGGTCTAAAACCTTATATTATGGCCAGTAGTCTAGAAGGAATTATCTCACAGAGATTAGTCAGAAAGATTTGTCCTCACTGTAAACAAGAAGAAAAAGTAGACACTGATGTACTACAGCAACTAGGTTCTCTTTTTACCAAGAACGAAAACATTATGTACAAGGGCCTAGGGTGTGACAAATGTGCTAATAATGGTTATTTAGGACGTGTTTGTTTATATGAAATACTTATTCCAAACGAAGAAATACGCGATCTTATTTCAGAACAAGCTAAGCAAAGAGATATTAAACTAGCTGCAATTAAGAGTGGCTATAAAACCTTATTAGAAGATGGTTTGGAAAAGGTTAATTTAGGCTTAACAAGCTGTGATGAAATTTTACGGATTTTAGGACCGCAAGACTTTAGTCATTAAATCAGTTATGTCTAACGCAGTTCTTTTTCATCGCGTTTAGCAAAATAAATACCTCCCTGTTACCGTGTGAAGTATAAACAAGATACAACACCTTTTTTAAACTATTTTACCATCAGTCCCCAAACGTATTTTAATTACCAATTTATCTCCCACTTTTTCTCTTAAAGCCACAATATCGTATATTTTTTTCTTCTCCAAAATACAATCTTTAAGATAAAGCCTATCATCATAATAAATTTCAGCGACTTCCATACCTGGTATCAGCTGAGTCCAAGGGATTTCTACTACCGGACGTACATTTTCATCTTTTGTTTCTTTCAAAACGGTAAGAAAGGCATCAACAATGATAGGGTCATAAAAACTGTCTTTCTTTTTAATTAAACGCTGCTGTACGTCTTCAACAGACATACCTGCACCCGTCATTGATCCTTCAATAAAAGCAATATAATCCCTGACAATATTTAATATTCGAGAACCTTTTGGAATTTGCTGCCCATGTAAACCATCGGGATAACCCGTACCATCAAAATGTTCGAACTGGTATTTAATCAAAGTGGCCGCATCTTTTAATTGTGCCATTTCCTTTAGTAAAGATTCCCCTTCCACGGCATGCTTTAAGTAACGGTTCATATCCTGAATTTTCATATCAAAATAAGGCTGGGATAACAATTTATCTGACAATCCCATTTTGCCAATTTGTAATAATAGGCCAGCATATAAAATACTTTTTGTATCAGCTTCTGATACGCCTAATTTTATGGCAACAAGGCGTGAAAAATTAGCAATATAAGTAGAATGCCCCCCTCTAATACCGGGACGCATCTCGATTATCTTGGCAAATGTTTTAATAGAGTCAGTGTATTGTTTTTTTAAGGTACTATGGGCTTTATCTAATTGTCGAAATGAAGTTTTCAGCTGTGCGGTTCTTTGTTCTACCTTAAGTTCCAGGTTACTGTTTAGATCTTTTAATTGTGCATTTTGCTGATGAATAATTTCAAAAAGTTGTACACGTTCTTCTCTTAAACGTTTTTCTTCAATGGCTTTTGCAAGCAGTGCTTTAAGTTCATCATCATCCCAAGGTTTACTGCAATAACTATAAATTTTCCCTTGGTTGACAGCGGCAATGGTTGATTCAATATCTGCAAAGCCTGTTAATAAAATGCGTACCGTATCGGGCCATCTTATAGCTGCTTTAGTTAAAAATTCGGCCCCATCCATGTGTGGCATCCGCATATCTGAAATGATTAAATCTATATTTTCCTGCTCTAATATTTCTAGTCCTTTTGAACCACCTTCTGCAAGATGAATAATATAGTCGGCCCCTCGAAACAAACGACGTAATGATTTTAGAATATTGGGCTCATCATCAACACAGAGTATATGTGCTGGTTTTTTTTCTAATGGTGATTCTGCTGCTGACATATTATTTGTAATTGATAGGTAAGAACACGCGGAATTTTGTTCCTTTGCCTACAACAGAGTCGACTTCAAATCGTCCATGATGGTCTTGAATAATTTTATATGACAAAGACAAACCCAATCCAGTCCCTTTGCCTACAGGTTTAGTTGTAAAAAAAGGATCAAAAATTTTATTTTTAATATCTACAGGTATTCCCTTTCCGGTATCTTCCACTTCTATCCATGCGTAATCATCACCCTCATAGCCTGTACGAACCGTAATTTTGCCGAAGTCTTTAATTGAATGAGCTGCATTAACCAGCAAATTCATAAAAACTTGATTAAGCTGCGCCCCCACACATTCAAAAGGTTTAATACCAGCATATTCTTTAACAATAGTTGCTTTATACTTCAACTCATTATGAACGATATTTAAAGTGGTATTAATTCCTTCTTCTACATCAAAAATCTCGCTTTCCTGCTTATCAATACGGGAAAAA
>WTAG01000467.1 GCA_013139755.1 Methylomarinum sp.
CACCACGCGAATTAAGATTTCTTTCTTATTCATTACTTGCTGACCTTGCTCTTCGGTATAGCTTTCGGCTCGCCCACCATTTTTTACAATACAGACTTCATCCAAATAGATTTCAACTTTATCTAAATCCATTTGCTCAATACCTGAACGCCCTACCGCTGCTAAAATACGCCCCCAGTTTGGGTCACTGGCAAAAAAAGCGGTTTTTACTAAGGGTGAATGTGCAATGGTTTTGCCTACTAAAACAGCTTCTTCATTATTAGCCGCCTGCTCGACACTAATACGCATTAATTTAGTTGCACCCTCACCGTCTCTTACAATCAATTCAGCCAGGCGTTTACATATAGCCATCACTGCTTGAGAAAACAGCGCATAACTTTCACTATTTTCTGTAATTTCTGCGGCAGAGGAACAGCCACTGGCCATTAATATGCAGGCATCGTTTGTCGATGTATCACCATCAACTGTAATTCGATTAAATGATTGCTCTGCCGCTGCAGACAGACATTTTTGTAATAGGCTTTGGCTGATTTTGGCATCGGTTGCTACAAAACCTAACATGGTTGCCATGTTGGGCTGTATCATCCCTGCGCCTTTTGATATTCCGGTTAAGGTAATTGGATGACCGTCTATTTCAATAACTATAGATGCACCTTTAGCGAAAGTGTCTGTGGTCATAATGGCATGTGCCGCTTGCTGCCAATTATCTTCTTGCAACGCCGCGACTGCTTTGGGTAATGCAGTTTCGACTTTATCTACAGGTAAATTCTCACCAATAACACCGGTAGAAAAAGGTAGTACCTGTTTCTGGTCGCCATTAACAACAGATGCTAATGATGCACAACAGGTGTTTGTATCAAGCATACCCTGCTCACCCGTTCCGGCATTGGCATTACCTGAATTAATTAGCAACCATCGTGGACTTTGTTGCAAATGGTCTTTAGCGACATGGACCGGTGCGGCACAAAAGGCATTTTGGGTAAAAACGCCTGCACAGCTTGCACCTTCTGCCATTTCTACAACTAAAATATCATCTCGTTCTGTCTGCTTAATTCCTGCATTACTGGTGCCTAACTTTATCCCTGAAACCACTTTCATTTCAGGAAAATCTACATTACCTACTGCCATCTCTAAATCCTTTTTTATGCTTTAAAAAATACATAAACTTTTGCA
Source organism: Methylomarinum sp. (assembly GCA_013139755.1). The sequence continues at coordinate 1,174 of WTAG01000467.1, forward strand.
ATCATTTCAACCTCTTTCTCAACCATTGCACATTGTTTTTTAACCCATTTAACCTGTTCGTCCTGATTAAACATGCCATGAGGTAAAACCACCTCAACTTCAATACGCCCATCTAAATAATGAATCCTAAAATCATCAACGGTATGAACAGCTCCCTCTAAGTATTGATCTAAATAGGTTTGTACCTGCTGCCTCGACAAGGGCTTTTTATTCAGAGACTTAAACTCATCATCTTCTGGGTCTATATGTACCAGGACATCAACCACATCATCAAATTCTGCTTTTAAATTGTCCCTGACAACATCCCCTATCATATGTCCCTCTGAAACACTGATGCGCGAATCAACCACAATATGTGCATCGATATAAGCATCTTCACCCATACGTCGTGTGCGCAATAAATGAATACTTTGCACGCCTTGGGTTTGCTTAATGACTCGACATATTTCTCTAACATAATCTTCGGGTAATGAACTATCTACCAATTCATTAATGCTCTCCAGCACTAATGAGATACCCATTTTGGCAATCATTAAGCCAACTATCACGGCAGCCACTGCATCAGCGAATGGATAGCCCATCAATACTGCTCCGATACCAAACAACACCACCACTGAAGAAAAAGCATCACTGCGATGATGCCAAGCATTGGCTAATAGCAATTTAGATCGCGTTACATCACCTACCCCTTTGGTATAGTGATACAACCATTCATTAGCTAAAATTGAAACCAATGCAATACTCAGGGTTTCTTTGCTTGGAACTAACAGTCTTTCCGGATCAACCAGCCGATCAATAGCATCCCAAGCAATCCCGCCAGCCACAATAACTAAACCCAAACCAAGCAAAACCGTTGCCATGGTTTCAAATCGGCGATGGCCATAAGGATGATCATGATCCGCTTCTCTACTACCTAATTTAATCGCAACAATAACAAAAATATCACTAATTAAATCTGAAAGTGAATGAATACCATCGGCAATCAATGATGCAGACTGCCCTAAAATACCAACACCAATTTTAATCAGGGTTAAAAAAACATTAACCGCTGCGCCAACATAAGTCACACGAGACTTTAGTTTTAAAATCTGTTCGGCATCATACGCTTCCATCACATTACCCCACTTCTAAAATAATGGTATATTCCATCTCTTCTGAACGAGTCTCCAGCACTTTATGACCATTGATTCTGCACCAGGCAGGAATATCCTGCATCACCCCAGGGTCTGTACAAACAACCTCCAGCACATCGCCCGTTTGCATTGTTTTTACTTTATCCTGAGTCCGTATAACAGGCAAAGGACATAGCAAGCGTTTTGCATTTAAACTTTCATTAACCATTATTACGCCCTAAATAAACCATTCTTGAGGAATTTCATCTGCTTTTAACGGCTTTACCTGAACCACCCTTTCCGCGCCATCTTTTTCCCTGATAGTAACATCAACTAACTCAGCATCACGACCTTGGCCATAACGTGCCGTTAGCTGTGCGGCTATTAACAAGTCTTCTTCTGTCGGCGCGCCATCAACCATAGCTAATGGCCCTCGATGACTGGCACAGTTCATATTTATAAAGTCTTTTTTATAGCCTTGCATAAAACGGGCTTCACCATCTTCTCTGGCAACGATGACTTTAAAATTATTTTTAGGACGAATATGCCTGCCAACTTTTAATAACATCACATCATCTAAGTCATATTCTTTACGTCCTCTGGCCGACCATAAATCAACTAACTTATCAGAATAGCTTTTGTCAGTTAAGAAGCAACAACCACCTGCTGGCTGAGCAAAGTCCTCAAAACCAAATTCATTAGCCAAAGCCATTTGCGGTTTACGGCTACGACCACTAAATTTATGCAATTTTTCTCTATCAACCCAGCCTTCACGCTCAGGTAAAGTCATCGGTAAGTTTTGTGCACACAAAGGACGTAATAACAAATCATCTGCACCCGATTCAGTGGCGATGACAGGCATAGTGTCTTTTCTTTGTGACATAGGACGCTGCCCCATCACTTCACCGGTAATGATAAAGTCAAAGCCGTTTTCTTTAATCCACTCTTTGGCTTTATGAACCATAAAGATTTTACAATCTAAACAAGGATTCATATTGGCACCATAGCCATGCTTAGGATTTATTAACACATCTTTATATTCATCAATAATATCAACAATGTGTAGCTTTATACCTAACTGTTCGGCAGACCATAAGGCATTATTTCTTTTCGGTTTGTCCTTATCTTTTTTTCTAATGGCATGAGTATGTCCTTCCACACAAAAGCCAGTAAAAAAGTTGATCCCTTCAACATGTACACCTTGTTCCATCACTGTTTTAGCAGCCAACAATGAATCTAGCCCCCCAGAAATCAATGCCACTGCTTTTCTTTGCTTACTCATAACGCCTAACTATATCTTGAAAAATTGATCGTTATTATACCCCTCACCAGGTATTTTTAGGGCATACAAAATAGATAAATT
>WTAG01000442.1 GCA_013139755.1 Methylomarinum sp.
ACCTAACACCTATAGAAGAAGTTTATCTCAACCCAATGACGATAAAAAATGGTTCGATAAAAAACAATACATTTGAAAAACACACATAAGGTAACAAAAAGCGACAGGTTGGTTGACATTTAGCGCCTCTTTGGAAAGGGTAGCTGGGGAGGTTTTTAATTACAATAAGGCTTTTTAATATCAATGTCTTATTTTTTATTAAATCCCCCTCAATCCCCATTTTTCAAAGGGGGAGGTATAAAAAAACTGGGGGTAAGCCGCAATGTTATTATGTTAAGAGGAAATATCAAAGAAGGGACTATTAGCGCTGAGAAAGATCAAGGGAATCACGACCAATGGTCCCTCCCTACCCCATTCATTAACTTAACGACATGGGGTGTAATGGTCTAATAATCTTGGAAGGATTTATAGCTTATAATCCTCAAAAATTAGGACTATTAAATGACCAGTACAATTACACGCAAAACTAAAATAATTTTTACAGCAGAACAGCGGCTAGATTATGCCAAATTAATGGTAGATGAAGGGTATACCAATAAACAAGTGATGGAACTATCAGGAGCGGGAGCATCTGCCGTCACACGATGGAAAAAGCAATATTTAGAAGAGCTTAATGGTAAAACCCCCGAAGGTAAACAAGCGCTTACACCCGAGCAACAGAAAATACAGAGCCTTGAAAAGCAGCTATGGCGAGCCAAAAGAGATAATGAAATATTAAAAAAGGCCACCGCCTTCTTTGTTCGAGAAAACAACAATCTGAATTAATTGTTGAAATAAAGAAGGCCAGCCCAGAGTATCAAACCAGAGAGCTTTGTAAATTATTTAAGATCAGTGTGAGCACTCATTATTATCAAATAAACAAACAGGTTGGCAATGAAGAAAAAAAAGTAATTGCACATATAAAAGCCATAGCGATTGAAAATAAGCATAGTTATGGTAAGCGTAGGATAAGACTTGAGCTTGCTAGCAAAGGGATAAAGATGGGGATACATAAAACCGCGACAATGATGAAAAAAGCTAATGTTACGGCTATCAGGCCAAGAAAACGACATAGCTACCCAGCGGGTGAAATACATAAAAAGGCAGATAACCTACTTAACCGCCAGTTTAACCCAAAGACGGTGCATACTCACTGGGTTGGCGACATCACATATATTAAGACGTATACGGGCTGGAGCTATTTGGCTTGTGTACTCGACCTTGGATCACGGGAAATTATGGGCTGGGCCTTATCAGAAGAACCTAATGCAAAGCTTGCTAAATCAGCATTGCAGCATGCAATTAATAAGCATAAACCTGATGCACAACACTTAATGTTTCACTCGGATCAAGGTGTGCAGTATTCAGCAAATGTTTTTGTTAATTGCCTAAATAACTTAAATATTACCCAAAGTATGAGTCGACGAGGTAATTGTTGGGACAATGCTGTTATGGAACGTTTTTTCAGAAGTTTAAAGACAGAGCGTCTTAATTATTTAAGCTTTATTAATCATCAATCTGTCGTCAATACAGTAGAAAGTTATATTAGGTTTTATAACTACAAAAGAATACATTCTGCTATTGATTATAAAACCCCTCATGAGAAAACCAAAGAAATGAAAAAAGCGGCTTAAAATACTTCCAAAAAAACTTGACCATTACAGATACTCACCTGACACAGTCCCTAAGGCCATGCCTTTTCCCTTCTCGCTCACTACCAAAACTCTTTACCTCAGCTGCAGAGGGCGGTTTGTAACCAGCTCCTTTCAGCCGATTACGAGAGACCTACTCTCATCTTTACTATAGTTACGAGCAACTTCGTTGCTCTCTTGGCACACAAATATGACGCTTTTTATGGTCGGCTGGAAGCGCTTGTTATAAGCTATTTTGCATAGGTAATAAATTTACCATGATACTTTTTATAATTATTTGAAGTAACATTAGGGAATTCAGTAAGTAATAGTTTCATAAGACATGAGTTATGTTATCTCCCTATATACCAAAGTAAACTTATAATAAAAAATATTACACTTAAAGAACGATCCCATAATGTACAAAATGACTTTTTTTTATTTTCAATATATTTAACATCAGACCTATGCTGTTTATCATTATTTAAAACATTTAAGAGGTCTTCAGGTAATAATAAATCGTTATATCGATCTTTTAGAGCTAAATAATTTTCAATAAAACGATCTTTTTCTTCATCTAATTCTTTTAGTGCATATTTCATAATAATTATGTTTATAATTGAGAATGCAATAAATAGATAATAAACTTCTTCCGTTACAAGTACTCCATCATTGTTTTTACTTAATATTCTTAACAGAAAAACAGATGCAAAAAATGAATACATTGTCCAAATACTACTTTTATAGTACCCTGAAATACTTTTGACAATTTCACTAGCTTTATCAGATGAATTTTGTATAAACTCAGAAAGTTTATTTTTTATCTCAATATATTGCTTTACATTTTCTTTTAGGTAAATCTGATAACCAGACCCTATAGATTGCAATGTTTTTTCTTGAATATTCAACAGATTATCTTGGACTAAATGTAAAGAAATAATATTCCTAGACACCCCTACTTTATCTACAATATTTCCTTCTCCAAAGACCCATTTATATATTTCATAATATTCATCTTCAGATTTTGATTTAATTTCATTAGAAACAGAAATATTTTTAGAAAAAAGCCGATAACCATTAAGTCTTAAATGAATTCCGCTATCATCAGAGAATCTTGAAAAATCACAAATATAGACTAATGATGAAATTAATTTTAATTTTTTAAATAAATCTACCAAACTAATAACATCTGGCAGAATATCAAAATTAAAATCTTCTGGGATGAAATTAAATTGCGAAGCATTAGCAAAGTGTCCTACTTTATCTCTCTTTGTATGTAATTCAGACCTCTCAATCTGTTTTTCAAATTGAACGTCACTATTAAATGTAGTAAATAAAAAACAATTTGTTTTAACATCCTTATTCAATTCATATACACGAAGTATCTGTACATCACTTGCTAGCTCCTGTATTTTTTTAAAAGAAGAAGGAATGCCTCCTTCTGACCAAAATTTTACAAAATCGGTTAAAGAATATACAGATATTTCTCCAAATTTTCGAGATTTATTAATTACAATATCAAGACTATATTTATCAGTTTCATCTCTAATTGAGAGCTTAGCTTCTAAACCTGATAAAAAAATATCAATACTTTCTTTCTCAGAATTATTTAATACACTATCCTCAGATGAATCCACGCGGAAAATAATATTTACACTATCTCTACCTGGAATTAAAGCTAATGCAGTCTCTAATTCAATATTATTCGGTTTATAAGGATTACTAATATCATATTTACATGAAAAATAAGAATTGTTTTCGATAATTTCAATTAATGTATATTCAGAGCAAAATAGTTCTGTAATTTGCTCTGCAATAATCATTCTGTCACTTCCAATGCCTTATTGAACTCTGCATATCCAATTTCTGAAAAAATTCGAATATACTTTCTTCCATTCTCAGCCTCCCCAGTATCAATTAGACTTGAAAGGTTATTGATTTCACCAGTGAATTTTAGCTCTAAATTTTCAGCAAGCTTAATCTGATCCTTGATTTTTGCTGTAATTGATGAAATCGATATATCAAACTGAGAATCAAACTTATATTTTTCAGGTAATGCTAATATTTGTTGTTTAATTTTTTCCATATTTAGTTCTTGATTATCAGGTTGATAATCATTGAAAACTGAATCCACTAGTGTATCAAAGGTACAACTTTCATTAGTTCTAAAATAACTTATTACTGCATTTCTTAGAGTCCAAAAGTCACTTTTAGACACTTTTCGAACATCTTTTCTCAATACTTTATCAATTGAATGAAATGCTAATTCTGTATTCTTTTCTGATGACTTTAGCTCTTCAAGCTCGAAAAAATGCTTCCACCAATATTCAGATATTTTTTTATTCGTATCTCCAAGCCTTACATTTCCAATAGTTGCTTCATCTTCATATGAAATGATTGCTGTTTTCTGGGCTCTTTGATTAACAGGTAGCCCAAGTTTTTCCATTAGGCTGGCTTCATCTAGGTATGGGCTATGATCAACTTTTGTAATAACAAGGTTTCTCTGTCCATCAACTGTTACCAATATTTGAACAAGACTACCAGTTCTTAACTCAGTTAAATGCTGCACTCGTTCTTGTGCTATTTTTTCTATCCGTAGTAATCGTTCAGCAATAATTTGTGATTTTTCTATCCAACATTCTGTGTTTATGCCTAATACCTGTCTTACAATTTCAGTTTCATTAGATGGGAATTTATACGCCTTATATATGTTGGATTCATACATATCCTCAATTAATTTACCAACATAGGCTCTAAAATCAGTATCTGAACCAACTACAACTCGTTCTCCTATAGCTTCTTCCTCAAGGTCTATTCTGTGTAATGATGTTTCAACTATACGAATATCAAGCATTTTTTTCCTTATTAATTAAGCTAATGATTCTGTGTATTTTTATAATTCTATAAATAGTAAATTGTAGTTTTTCAGCCATTTTTTTTCAAAAAGAAATATTAAAAAGCAGTATTCTTGAGCTTATAACAGTCTGCGTGTAAGCTATTGTTAGCATGCTAATTGTTTTCTATGTGATAGAAATATTAAAATAAACTAGGGCTTTTTTATGCAGATAATCATTGGGTTTGATTTTATTTGACAAATGACCACTTAAATGAGGCGATATATGTGACGGAAATATTTCACTTATTTCCTTGGAATAATTTTTTAAGGTAACGGTTTCATGCCCTATAAAAACCTTTAGATTGTTTTTTTTTATGAAAATAACAACTGGTTGAATAGCTCCCATTCCCTGTATAAGCTGTTTCCCATCGAAACCATATTCTCGACAATGTGCCCATAAATATAAAGTTATGTTTGTGTCGTTACTTTTCTCTGCCCCACCAAGTGTGTGAGTACAAAAAACTCTACTTTTAGGAATAATACTTTTATTAGTTCTAATTTCAGGGATTTTTGCTAAATATTCATTTATATTGTCATTCAAGCCTAAAATTTCTTTTTCTAATTCTGGAAAAATAAAAGAATAAAAATATTTTGAGTAAACAAATTGAGAAATAGGCTTATTAAATAAAGCAAGCATTATGCTAAGAAATAGTACAAAATAAAGCATTATTTTTGTTTTATTTTCCATGTTTTTTTTATTTCCTGAATTTGTAATTTAAAATAAAGATTCCCTACTTCATTACCGTAGGGAATCTTTAATCTAGCTTTAAAGTCTAGTTTGCATTACCAGTAATTTTCCATCCCCAAAAATTTGCATCAGGGCTATCCAATAATTCACGAAACATCTTGTTTTCTCTATCATTAGAATGATATGAAACGAATAATTCACAACCAATTTTTTTTGTTACTATCATTGTATGTTGCACTAATAGGTTACCATTCCAATCAGCACTTATGAGGTCTCCTGGCTCTAGTTCACAGAAAGAAGAAACCTGTTCTGCACGGTTACCAGTTAATGCATGCCACCAAAAATTTTCAGCACCAGCCCACGGGTAAGATTGATTAAAATAATTATACCACCACGAACTATCACTTTGATACCAGCCACTAACTTGTTCCCAACCTCCAGCCTCTAGAGCTTGTGAAGTATAGTTCGTACAATCATTACTAAAAGAAGGATAAGATGGGTTTCTAAGAGTGCTATTAGCATCAACCCAAGCTAAAGCATAGGCTACTGCAGCCCCCCGATTGTAAGTATTAGCAACTGTTTGTAGAGTAAAAGGCAAGCCCTCAGTAGACTGTAAGCTTTTTGCATAAGAAACTGTGCTTTGGTCAAATTCTTCTTTAATATTAATCTTTACCGAATTTACTTTGTCTAGACCATCTACGCTTTGATAAATCCTTGCAAAACTCTCATTTCCATTTGGTTCATTATCATCACCTGGCAACGCTGCAAGGTGGGTACTTGTAATGTTATTAATAGAAAGCGGAGCATGTCTTCGTACTTCCCACTTATCATCTCCATCTTCATCAATAAAAATAAACCGATGAGTGATATTTTCATTTGCATCAATGATATCAGAATTTGCTTGTCTAGGTGGAAGAGGAACATACTCTGCATTAGCATTTGCTTTGATAAGACATTCATAAGTCTCATTTGCACCTTCGGAACAAAACAGGTCATCAATAGATAATTTTAAAAGCTTAATAAAAAAACCGCCCCTTTTGATATTTTCTCCCCTCTCTAGCAGTCTATTTTCATAGTCTGTACCCGATATCCACTCTCCAGAACTGAGGGTCATAGGCTGAATACTTTCAGCGGCGTTTCTCCCATGGCGAAGAATTCTATACTCATCCATGATTACAAGCTTCATTTTACTTTTAAGACAAGCTTCGTTATTTGCGCTACAGCCTGGATCAGCAAATGTAAGTTGTGAAATAAACATTGTTAAAGCTAACGTGGAAAAGGATAAACCCAATCTTTTTTTAATGTACATAAAAACACTCCGATAGTTGAATCTGTTACTGATATTTAATAGGAAATGATTGTTGTTGAATCTAAGAACTAATATACATTTCCACTCATTTAATGCTTATTACTATAGACCTCCTTTTATAATTACTATGTAGATAGATGAGTCCGATGGACAACCATAATGCTAACGACAAGCTCAATTGACGCTGGAAATAATAAAATTAATTCCAACAAACGTTTGAACTCTAATAATTGTGATTTTTCAAAAATACTGCGTGCCCAGCGGTCAATTGAAGCGCCTTGTTGGACGAAGCCGCTATCGCGGAGATAAGAGCCGGCTCCGTGCCATAAATTAAGTGTAACCTCGTCTCTTGAGTAAAAAGAGACTACATTGAAAGTTCCGAGACTAACAATGAGGTTACGCTGTTATGACATCACCTATCGAAAAAAAATACAATCATTATTATTCACAACATTGTAAACATCTTAAGCTTCAGGGCTTGCAACCCAAAACAATTGAGGCTTATTCTCGAGGTATTCGGCGTATTGCTGATTATTTTGATGGCCATCTGGATGATCTTACTCAAGATCAGTTATTAGATTATTTTCATGATCTTTTAGAGCGTCTTTCTTGGAGTGCCGTTAAGCTGGATTTATATGGGCTTAAGTTTTTCTATACTCATGTCCTCTCTAAAAACTGGGTTGATATCCCTATGATCAATCCGCCTAAAAATACACGTATCCCTGATATTATCACCATTGATGAGGCTAGTCGGTTATTTATGACCACTCGAAAGCTAAGTTACCGTGTCTTCTTTTTTACGTTGTACAGTATGGGTTTGCGTTTGGGGGAAGGTCTACGTTTGCAAGTAGGTGATATTGATGCGGTTCGTATGCGAGTGCATATTCGCAATGCCAAAGGTAATAAGGATCGTTTGGTTCCTTTACCTGTTAATACCCTACGGGTGTTACGCAGGTTTTGGGCTGTGCATCGACATCCTGTGTTTTTATTCCCTAATCGTAAACGAGGGTTGAAGTCTGCCTTTCTTGTCGATTCACCGCTTGATCGAAGTGGTATTCAAGTCACCATGAAAGCTGTGGTTGAGGCGATCGGTCTAAAAAAAAGATATCTTGTCATTCCTTACGTCATAGTTACGCCACCCATCTACTAGAATCTGGTGTTGACCTGCTCGAACTTCAATCAATTTTAGGGCACGCCAGCCTTCTCTCGACTGCCCGCTACACCCATTTAACCTCAATTACCGATAAAAATTCTTATCAAC
>WTAG01000453.1 GCA_013139755.1 Methylomarinum sp.
TTGTCGATGAAGAAATTGATTTTTTATCTGATGGGGTTGTGGAAAACAAAGTTCAAAAGCTGATAGAAAAAATCCAGAAAATTCAGAATACAGCGCAGCAAGGTCGATTATTACGTGATGGTATGACAGTGGTTTTAGCTGGAAAACCAAATGCCGGAAAGTCCAGTTTACTCAATGAACTCGCAGGACATGAAGCAGCAATTGTCACAGAAATTGCTGGTACTACACGTGATATTTTAAAAGAAAGAATTCAAATTGATGGCATGCCTTTGCATATTATTGATACCGCGGGATTGCGTGAAAGCGATAATATTGTGGAAAAAGAAGGTATACGCCGAGCTCATGCAGAGATTAAGCAAGCTGATAAAGTACTACTATTAATTGACAGTACTGATCCAGAAATTGATTCAATTATTAACACCCTGCCCTCTGGTTTAGATATTACTAAGATCTATAACAAAATTGATTTGTTAAATATAGAGCCAGAAATTAACGAGTCAGCTCATGGAACTCAAATATACCTTTCTGTTAAAAAAGGCATAGGTATGGAGTTGCTAACTAATCACTTAAAACAAAGTGTTGGTTTTAATGGTGAAACGGATGATGTATTTATTGCCAGAAGACGGCATATAGACGCATTAAACCAAGGACAAGAATTTGTAGAAAGTGCTTTAGAGCAACTACAACACCAAGCTGGGGAATTAGTCGCAGAAGATTTGCGCCAAGCTCAAAATAGCCTCGCAGAAATAACAGGGACTGTTAGCTCAGATGAACTGTTAGGCAAGATTTTTAGTTCATTTTGTATTGGAAAGTAACCTCGTAAAATAAGAGAAAACAAAAGGCTACTAAAGTCAAATATAACATCAAGTTACAACGCTATCTGTTTTCTCTTCCCTTCCTTTTTTTCCTGTTATTGCTATATTTTTCCACCTCGTGTTATATTTTAGCGATAAAGGTGGAAATTGGGTGGAAAAATGAAGGTCTCTATTGAAAAGCGTAAAGTGAAAGGTGGTATAAGGTCAAATTAAGACTTGTTTAGTATTACGGCTACACTACAGATGAAAATGGAAAAACCACAAAGCATAGGGATATTGAATCACTAGACCTATTTTTATATGAAAATCCTCGTACATCAATCGAGCGTCAACATAATAAAGAGACACAAAAACTAGCTGATACAATCAAGGCAAAACGAATTGTAGAACATGAATCCGGAAAGCATGGATTTAAAGCCCCTACTAAAGAAAAAGTCAGTTTCTCTAAATTCTTTATCCAAATCATGGATGAAAAGAAAAAATCAACATCTTCATCCAGTTATTCAATTTGGGATAGTTCTTATAAGCAATTATTAAAATATTGCTCAAACTCTGATTTGTTCTTCTGGGAAATTACTCCTGAGTTTATAGAAGGATTTAAGAGTTACCTTCAACACGAAGCAAAGACTAAAAGTAATAAGCTATTGAGTAAAAATACAGCAAGTAACTATTTTAATAAGTTTAGAGCTGTTATTCATAAGGCACACGATAAAGGGATTATCACAATAAACCCTCTTCAAGATATAGCCTCCATTAAACAAGAAGATAGTGAACGTGAATATTTAGAGTTATCTGAATTAAAAAAGTTGGTACAAACTGATTGTAATAATGATGTACTAAAACGTGCCTTTTTGTTCAGTTGTCTGACCGGGATGAGATGGAGTGAAATCAAAAATACGGACGATGGTTATCGGGTTGTATTTCACCAGAAAAAAACTAAAGGATTGCAGCACTTGGATTTATCAGTTCAAGCATACTCATTAATGGGAGAGCGAGTAGCGGATCGTGTATTCACAGGTTTGAGATATTCATCTTACAACAACACTGAATTATTGAGGTGGTGTCTTGATGCCGGTGTTTCCAAACAATTAGGTACTAACTTTGTACTGCTGAAAGGAGGAAATTCTGGGAAACCCTTCTATCTGAGTGACTCTGTCTTATTTCTTTTCGTCTGTCTTGCTTTCTTCTATCTGGTAAAGAATCGCTTAATCCACAGATGCTAGAAAATAAAAAAGTTATGAGTGATGAGCTGATAAGGTAAGTGAATATGAAAGTATATAAAGACATGGTGCACACTTTGTATGGTAGATAATTTTATATTTCAAATAATTATAGTGTAAATTTAGGAAAAACTGTAGTGGTCTAATAAAACAGGACACTTCGATTTAGGATAATATAATTATCAATCGAGGTGAGCATGACAACAAAACGACAATACCGATCTTACAGCAACGAATTTAAAGAAGAAGCGTTAGCTTTGATAAATGATCAAGGTTATAGCGTTCAAGAAGCGGCTGATGCGCTTGGCATCAGAGCTAATCTATTATATGGCTGGAAACAGAAGCAGGATGAGCATGTTAATTCATCCGTGACTGAAGATGAAAGAGCTGAGCTATTATCACTACGCAAGGAAGTTAAAACACTGCTTATGGAGAAAGAAATACTATATGTGCAGGAAGTACGGTAACTCAGTTTTGCAGGAGCAAAAACTGATAAAAAAGCCAGCGCTTTCTTCGCCAAGGAAATGAAGTAAAGTTTCTTTTTATTAAAAAAGAACGCACTAAATTTCCCGTGAAATTTCTTTGTCACCATTTAAATGTGAGTCGATCTGCCTATTATGCTTGGCTGCATCGACCCGCTAAATTAATTGATGCGCAAGAACTGCATTTATACCGCCGATGCAAGGCTTTGTTTAATCAAAGTCGGGGCAGTTTAGGTACAAGGCAGTTAGCTAAGAAATCACGTGAAGAAGGCTTTAATGTAGGTCGTTATCGTACCCGCAC
>WTAG01000365.1 GCA_013139755.1 Methylomarinum sp.
TGTTGAGTATGGATGATGCGGAAGCCTTTGCAGAGCATGTTGTTGAGTTTTCACTGGCGGGTATTCAGGCGATACGACAACAAAACGAACGTAAGACATGATTATTCAATATTCTGCTAATGGGGTAATGATTTTGGTCGATTGGGTAAAGCGCCTGCGTGCCCAGCAAGATGAAATATTCCCTGGAAAGTCTTTTGCTAAACAAGTTTTAGTTGTGACTGTTATCATGCTAATAACTTCGTGCTCAGCAACAGTTAAGGACTTTAACAGCCCGGTTACACCTGCAGAAAAATTTTCAAACAATGGCACCATACCTATTACTGATAAATGGTGGCTTGCGTTTGAAGATCCTTTGCTTAATGAGCTGATCAATCAGGCTCTCAGCCAAAACTTTAATTTACGAGCAACTTATGACAGGCTGGCACAGGCTAGAGCCATCGCAAAAATAGCCGGTGCAGATCTGACCCCACAATTAAATGGTTCATTTGGTGCTGCACGGAATTTCGTAGACACCAACTCAGGGCGTAGCACTATAGATGAATTTTCCGCTGGTTTTGCTGCCAGTTATGAACTGGATTTATGGGGACGTATTCGCTCTGGCATGCATGCAGCCGAACTGGATGAAAAAGCTGCACATGAAGATATTCAGGTCGCAGCCATCACACTAAGTGCAGAAATTACTAGCACCTGGTACAGGTTAATAGATCAAAGACTGCAATCAGCTTTGCTCGATAAACAGATTAAAATTAACCAGGATAATGTCAATATCCTAATCACCCGATTTAACCTTGGACAAGCAAGAGCAGCCGATGTGTTTCAGCAACAGCAGCTGTTGCAAGCAACAATAGGTGATAAAACGACAGTCATGGCAAACATTAAAAGCCTAGAATATCAATTAACTACGCTATTAGGAAAGCCTGTCAACAGCCTGACCATACCCGAAAAAACACAGTTTCCAATACTCCCACCTAAACCAGAGACTGGTTTAAGCAGTGAATTAATACAACGACGTCCTGATATTCGAAAAGCCTATTTAAAAATTCAGGCTGCGGATCAACGTATTGCCGCAGCAATTGCTGATCGATTTCCAAAAATAAGTCTATCTGCCAGTTTTAATAGTAGTACACCAGACCTGCATAATCTGTTTAATAACTGGCTGGCGACCTTAGCTGGAAACATGGTTATACCTATAATAGACGGCCAAAGGCGAGTTGCTGTAGTAGAGCGGAATCAGGCGGTTTTTTCCGAAACAGTCAATCAATATGGCTCTGTTATTCTGAGTGCCGTACAAGAAGTTGAAACGGCTCTGATTCGGGAGCAACAGCAACTTCTTTTAGTCGATAGCCTGGACCAGCAATTAACATTGTCCAGACAAGCTAATGACCAAATACAGCTCCGCTACAGATACGGAGGAATGGATTTTTTACGGGTTTTATCCGCGCGTCTTAATTTGCAAACTCTGGAACGTACACGTATTAGTGCTGAACGAGAACTGATTGATTTTCGTATTAATCTCTACAAATCCTTGGCTGGAGGCTGGTCACTCAAAGCTCCCGTTCCAGAAACACCAGAAAACCTGATCAAAGAAAACATATGATGACCAATCACTTGCCAGAAATATTTCTAAGAAACCGACGAAGTATCATCATTGTACTGATTATCATCTGTGTGGCCGGCAGCTTATCTGCTTACTGGCTATTAAACCGACCCAAAGCACCCAAAGTTAATGGCAAAGTTGTGACACCAATGGTCACCACAGTCGCTATTAAAGTAATAGATCACCCGACTACTATTTTTGCCATGGGAAATGTTATTCCATCGCAAAGTGTCAACCTGACTTCACGTATCAGTGGTATGGTCACTGAAATTGGAGATAATTTCATAGAGGGAGGACGGCTCAAGAAAGGTGAAAAAGTTGTTCAACTAGATCCGACTGATTTTCGTCTAATCATTCAGCAAAAACAAAGCGATCTGGCTCAAGCAGAATTTAACCTTAAACTGGAACAGGGTCAACAAGCCATTGCCCGACGTGAATTCCAGCTATTAGGCGGGGAACAGTTGAGTGAACAGGAAGAAGAACTGATACTGAGAAAACCCCATTTAAAGGCAGCGGCAAATAAAGTAATAGCAGCAAAAGCGATTCTGCAACAAGCTAAATTAGACCTGAAGCGCACACTGACTGTCTCACCCTTTAATGCCATTATTCTGGAACGTAATGCCAATGTAGGTTCATGGATATCCACTTTTTCCACCGGCACACCCTTGGCTAAACTGGTTGGCATTAATAGTTTCTGGGTTGACGCCTCCTTGCCTATGGACAAACTTAAATGGTTATCTATTCCGGGGATCAGTGATCAGCCAGCTTCAGCAGTTAAAATTAGCTATGACAGTGCCTGGGGAACGGGTGTTTATCGAACAGGAGCGGTCAAACGCTTAAAAGCGGAAGTAGAACCCTCAGGACGTATGGCGAAATTAATTATTGAAGTGGATGACCCATTAAGTCAGCAGGCCGCTAATAAAAATTCACCACCACTGGTGCTGGGTACTTTTGTACGAGTCGCTATCACTGGGCATACGCTACATGATGTCATTCCATTACCTGAAAGTACCTTGCATGATGGACGTTATCTGTGGCTGGTTGATTCGCGACAGGTCTTGATTGTTAAGGAAGTTGAGCCTGTGTGGACAGAACAGAGAATGATCTACCTGTCTAAGCAACAATTACCAGAGAATGCGGAAGTGATTACCAGCAACTTGTCCACACCCGTAGCCGGTATGCAAATACAGTCAGTTAATCCTACCCAACCTTAAGCCAAAAATTCCGTATGCAACCTTCACACTCTTTTTCAGTTAAAGGTCCTATTGACTGGATGGCTAATAATGCTGTGTCTGCCAATTTGATCATGCTTGCCTGTATTTTTGGTGGTTATCTATTTATACAAAACATCAAGCAGGAAGTGTTTCCACAATTTCAAGTTGATGCAGTCAGAATCAATGTAGCCTATCCCGGCGCCAGTCCGGAAGAAATTGAAACCGGTATTATTCTGGCTATTGAAGATGCCGTCAGTGGTGTTAATGGGATTGATGAAATTCGC
>WTAG01000703.1 GCA_013139755.1 Methylomarinum sp.
TCAGTACGTTCCTCTTCTGTCAGTTGCACAATGTATTTTTTAGCCAAGTCCTTCTAACCGCCGATAATATAGTAAATTGATTATATGGGGGCATTAGTAGACATATCAATGATGACTGAGTACTAGGCTTTCAAGTGATTTGTTGTTTAAACAGCAAAATAAAGTAATTATTGAACACTTGGGGGAAGAGTATGTTCTACGCATTACCCGTAGTGGAAAACTAATCCTTACTAAATAACAATTTAATCAAAGCCAGCCAAATCTGAGCAATAGCAGACCTAGCCAGCCAATTCTTTTAATTTCAGGAGTTCTGGATGGCCGGTCCTTTTTTATTTACACCTCAGCTTTGTTTTTTAAGCATAAGTTTGCTTTATGCATCAGTCATTATGGCTGAATCAATTAATCCAGATTCATTACAATTGGCCGAATTAATTCTGCCTGAGATACAAGTGACAGGAAATCAATCAGGACTTTATCATTACAGCCTGATGCCTGTTACCGGTATTACCCGTGAGCAATTTGCAAACCAGCCAGACAACGGACGTTTAGGTGATGTGATTAATCGTTTGCCTGGCGTGTTTATGGGTGGCGCTCCTGGCGAAAATAAGGATATTCGTTTGCGTGGCATGGATAAGGAGTTTACCCGTTTTGAATTTGACGGTCTGCAATTGCCAGGTGGAGGTGAGAAACGCGAGTTTCAGGTTAACCGTATTTCCCCCTTTGCCATTGGCGAATTAAAAATCCTGCGTAATGCCACTGCCGAATATGAAAGCGACGGGATTGCCGGACGGATAACAGCAGACTTGCGAGCAATTCCTGATCAGTTCAAGCTGGATTTTAAAGGTATGGCGGGTGGTATTGATACTATTGATGGCGAACAAAGAGCGGTCAGCCTGGCGGTGGGCGACCGTTATAATGACAGATTCGGCTTTAATCTATTTCTGGACTATAACCGTTTTCCGCTGGAAAAACGAAAAATAAAAGACAAGTTCAAAGCAGACGGCTCTTTGAAAGAACGGGAAACCGAAACTGAGGACAAGCCTGGCGACAGTTACAATGCCTTGCTGGATGCGGTATGGATGTATGATGATGGCGAGGTTCATTTTAAACCGATGTGGTTTAACCTGGATGAAGACAAAGATATGACCAAGCTAAAAATCCAACCGGGCAAAGACCCGTCACTGGAAGCTGAACAAGAAGATAAAAATGCTAGAACCTGGGGAGGTACACTGGCACAAATTCATCGTTTTGAAAATGGCGGATTACTGGAATCAGATTTCAGTTATATCAAGGGCAGTGAAGACAAAGACAAGAAAAAAACGGCATTCAAACAAAAAAATGGCATCTTTGAGCTGGACAAAACCGAAGTGGAAGATGAAACCAAGGAAGACATGTTTTATCAGGTTCGCTCAAAAGTCACCGTGCCATTTACTTTGGGTGTTCCTCATACACTCAAAACTGGTTTTCATTTTCGCTTTAGGGATCGCTTTCGTAACAAGGATAAAATAGAAATCAAAGCCGATGGCAAACAAACCGACAAGACTACGCCTAAAGACAATTATAAAATTGAAGAAAATTACTGGGCGGGGTTCATCCAGGATGAATTGAATATAACCCAGGATCTTGCCTGGGGCTTGGGATTGCGTGTAGAGCATGTCAGGCAAAAAGCCGCATCAGGAGATGGCGTGAGCCAGATTACCCAGTTTACCGATTTTAACCCCTCAACTCATCTGCGTTATAGTCTATCCAGTCAATGGACAGTGCATGGTGCAGTATCACGTAGCCTTAACCGGCCAAAGTTTGATGAACTGGCGCCGTTTGAAAACGAAAAAAATGATCGCTTTGTACTCGGTAATCCTGATCTGCAACCGGCTGCTTCCATCAATTATGATGTTGGCATTAGCTATAATATTGATAATCTAATGTTGGCCGTTAATTTGTTTCATAAAGACATTAAAGATGTGATTGAAGAGGTGGATAGCGGAGAGGATAGAGACGGTAAAGATATTTTTCGGGTTGAAAATGTCGGTGATGGCTGGACCCGGGGTATCGAACTGGAACAGCGAGTGCAACTGGACTTTCTGCATTCAAGCCTGGAAGGGTTAACTTTATGGGGTAATGAAAGCCTGCTGGATTCTGAACTGAGAGACAAAAATGGTATAAAACGCAAACTTAATGAACAGCCTGATTTAATTGCCAACTTTGGTATCGAATATCAACTGGCTGCAACCGGAACACGTTTTAATGTGACGGCAAAATTTCGCGACCAGATAGAAAAAGTCAAGGAACAAGGTGAAAAGGAACTGGAACGGTCTCAGTGGAGTCTTGATTTTACTGTCCGTCAGGAACTGGTAAAAGATACCGAATTATTCTTTAATGCGCTGAATTTATTCGATACAAAAAAACAAAAAAGTAAATCCAAAAGCAATGGCGAACAGGAACTGGAAACCGAATCCACAGGGCGTGTATTCATGGTGGGTATTCAAACTCATTTTTAATGTATAAACAACAGGCGTTGTAGACTGAACTTCAATCCGCCATGATAAATTTTATAGGTAACAAACAAATTGATGAAAACACCTACATTTAGTGCCCGTAGCTGGCATAACTGGATCAGTATTGCATTGGTTATCCCCTTATTCATTATTGCCATTACCTCATTGTTTATGGCGCATGAAAAAAGCCTGGATTTAAAAAGTCTAAGCTGGGGGGCGCAGACGCCGGAAATCAGGAGTGTGCTCTATGGCAAACACGATTTGTTAATGCTGGCCAGTAAGGATGATGTTTATGAATGGATAGATAATCGTCTACAAGCTATTCCCGCTTTGCAGGGATTGGAGGCTAGATTTATCAAGGTGTTAGCAGATTCCAGTATTTTAATCGCAGGAAAAGGCGGCTTATGGTTGCGACATTCAGATCAGAAATGGCGGCAAAAATATGCAGGGGATATTCATGGTCTACAAATTATCAGCGATGGTCACTGGCTGATCGTCGACAAGAATGTCGGCACCATGTTGAGTACTGATCAAGGTGGGCATTGGCAACAGGATAGTAAAGTAGCCGCATTGCTGGAACAGTTACCCGCAAGACCCTATAATCTGGAAAAACTGATACACGATCTGCATACTGGCAAAGCATTTTTTGGTAAACATCTGGAATGGATATGGATTGATGTACTAGCTCTGGTGCTAGGCTTTCTGTGTTTAACGGGGGCTTATATATGGTGGAAATCGCAATATAATAAACAATGATCTGGTTACTGATCGTTGCTGCTGGCATCGGGCTGTTATGGCTTACTGTTGTGTTCGTGCATGGTTTGATTTGTTATGCACACTGGCGGTGGCAAAAACGACGGCGGCGATTACAAAATATGCCCTTGCCTCTAAGGGTAATTCATCGATATGATTTTAACGATCAGCGTTTTATGGTGCGTCTGGCGGCATTAGATAACGCAGCTTTACCTAAATTCAATCCGGGACAGTTTTTAACTATCTGTATCGCTCTGGAAAACAGCTCATTAATCAGCAAACGCCGTTATTCCATCAGTAACTGGCAACGCCACCCCCGTTTTTATGAATTATGTATAAAACGGCTAGCGGATGGCAAGGTTTCCAGTCGATTATTTGATGCCCTGCAAACAGGGACTGAAGTCTCGATTTTACCACCTGATGGTGTTGCTTTTCCTGTTTTGAAAAATCAATCTGAAGTTGTTTTAATGGCAGGTGGTGTGGGCATTTCTCCAGTGCGTTCAATCGTCCATTTTTTATCGCAACAAAGCAGAAACACAAAGATTAGTTTATTTTATTCCGCTGCTAAACGGCATGATCTTTGTTATCTGCAGGAATTTACTGAATTATCCAGAGAATTGGAAAATTTCTTTTTTTATCCTACATTGACCCAACGGGAGTCAGATTGGCCAGGACTAACAGGAAGGCTATCTGTAACAAGCATTATGGATTCAGTGTCTGATACTGAGCGGGCAACTTTTATATTGTGTGGTCCAGACACTATGCAACAGAGCTTAATAACAGCGTTGCAAAAAAAAGGCATCAGCCCATCCCAGATTCATTTTGAACGTTTTGGAGCGGGTAAAACAACAAATGCAGACCAAGCTTTTAATATTCAATTAGAATCTGGCAAACAGTTTCAGTTTGATACCCAACCGACTCTGCTTAGTGCGATGGAAGATAATAATATTAATATTACCAGCAGTTGCCGCACTGGAGAGTGTGGCGATTGTCGGATTCAGCTACTGGAAGGCAAGGTAACACAATTAAATCCAGCAATGGTTAAGCTGTCAGATAATGAAATACTGCCTTGTTGCTGTGTACCGGCCAGCCATCTAAAAATTGCTCTTTAGGAACTGTATTCATAATTAATACAGCAATAAGGACTATTTTTATACGAGTAATAGAAAGGATACCCTGAAATGCGAAGCGCACCAGCAGTATTGTTTTAAAGATGTTTAAAACTCAGTCCTTTCCAGAAAGTAAAAAAGGCAAGGGTCAAGTCGCACGCCGTTACCTGCAATCAATCTAGCAGGCTCAAGTTCCATCTGGGGAATTACTCATTCTGCTGCGGAGCAGTGTATGAGAAATTATGTACTGTAAGTTCCGTGAAGGCAAAGCTACAGGCCGTAATGTAAGTGAATCTGTATTAGCCTCGTTAACCTATTAAGAATGTTACCCCTCTGACTTGAAGCATAGGTATCTACACAATTTATGCAAATAACAATAATTAGGAGCTTGTGCTCTTAAGCCCTCGCCCCGGCGGGGAGAGGGTTGGGGCGACACTGCCATTAAGTAAGAGGTTTAAGAAAATATTTTTTGCTCCTCTTAAGCCCTCTCCTGATGGAGAGGGTTGGGTGAGGAGAAATTAAAATAAACTCTTTTCGCCATTAACTTAATGGCAGTGACTTGGGACGAGGGCTTAAGAGCAAGCATTGTCACTAAAAATTCCTAAGCTTAAGGGCATTATCTCTTTGTCCCTAATTCTGTATAGCAAAAAGAAAATACTTGTGTAGATACCTATGGACTTGAAGGGGGAAGCAGCTATTACCCGTTTATTTAACAATGAGTGGAACAGGTAAATTCTTCGGGACTATTAATAGTGGCATGTAGCGGAAGATTGATTGTGTAGGGTGGGTCGATCCAATATGGTGGTGTTTGCAGCACAAACGGATTCATATAAGCGAAATAAACTTCTTCCATTTATAGCCAGCTATTATCAACTTATGGGTCATAAAATCTCCCTTATTAAATCCATTTATCCACATCACAGCTTATCAAGAGCTTAGCCCCAATAATTTCCCAGTTAAATCCACTCACCATAACGACTAATGCTACTTAAGTTATTGATATTTATTTTGTTTATCCAAGCTGACTGTTTTTTATACAATTTAAGATAACTATTGCAAAAACAATGACTAAGGATTCCTTTAAAGAAGGTCTCCACAGAGTTATCCACAGAATCTGTGAGCAACTGTTGATGCCTATATGTTCCACTTTATAAATTGATATACATAGAAACTTCATCCATTTATAGTCGGCTATTATTAATATTAAGTTATAAAATATCTCTGATCGAATCAATTTATCCACATCACAGCTTATCAAGAGCTTAGCCCCAATAATTTCCCAGTTAAATCCACTCACCATAACGACTAATGC
>WTAG01000459.1 GCA_013139755.1 Methylomarinum sp.
GATATAACCTTCGTCATCTGATATAGAAACTGATTCACTTGCTCCTATAGTTGGTACAGGCTGCTTTTGGTTACTGATACATTTCCTTCTAATATGATAAGTCGTCCAACAATCTTTACATATTTCACTGTCATCACCTGTAGCGGGTGCAGGGCGAGTAAAAGCTTTATTGGTAAAGACGGAAAGGCCAATAATTATATTTTCTACGGGGGCGGAAGTGCTGTCATTTTGCACTTTAATAACAATATCAGTTAAAGCTACACTCCAATTATCCTTAGTTACATTTCTATTAATCTGCATATCAGGGTCTATCTCTGGATCATTGATTGCTAATTCAAAATCCTGAAATGAAGCCGTATTAGTTTCAGGGTCTGGTGCAGAACCATCAGTATCTAGCCCCACTGTAAAAGCTCTTCCCCAGCCATCTTTATAATCTCTGTCAGAATCAATACCTAAACTAATATAACCAGCACGATACCCTTTGTGACTGTAAAACCTTTTATTGCCACTGCTAAAAATAATGTAGTCGCTATTATCCAAAGTTGTAACAAGATCTTTTTTAGTAAGGCGTAAATATGGCAACACTCTACTTTTGACTTCTGGATTTAATGGATCAGTGGTATCTATATATGTTTCGCCATACTGAATCCAGTTTTCGGGAATGGATACAAAGTCTTTTGCCTTAGTGGGCAGAGTGCCATTATCAACAACAACCCCTGAATATAATGCCCCGTTTTTATAGTCTGCCACCGTTGCCTTATGCATGGTTTCTAATTTGTTGACAGACTCCTCATACCGCAACTGACTATCTTCATTATCAATAAACACCACGGATAAACTAGCGACCATCCCCATAATCAACAGCACTAACACCATTTCCAACAAAGTAAAACCAAGTTGCATA
The DNA here is from genome assembly GCA_013139755.1 of Methylomarinum sp. The sequence continues at coordinate 905 of WTAG01000459.1, forward strand.
CGGCGAAAAATCATATCTCAATCTCCACATCGTCAGGTGTATCGTACAACCCATCGGCCCCCATGCTAACAATGGCTGGAGGGTTACCCATTGAACTATCCAAATCAAAGAATAAATAAGGTTGTCCATAAGGGTCTAGTTTGACATTGATGTTAATTAGCGGGTTACTTGCATCTTCATCGGCTGGATAGCCCACACCAGAAAAGGAAAATTTAGTGCTATTTGCTATATCAAAATTGGTGGTTAAACTCTTTTTAATATAAGGTCCTCGCCACCCCTTACGATAATCTACATCCCACGAAGGGCTAAGATTAGTCAAAAAATCTATATCAGCAGGTGATCGGATATTAGCCGAATCATTTACATAATCATTTTGATCTTTAAAATAATGCATAACTGCCAGTCTTAATTGCTCCATTTCAACGCGAACAGCCTGGTCTTCACTATCACTACGGGTATTGCCATAACTCATCAACCCCATCCCAGCAATAACCACCATAATAGACACCACTATAAGCAGTTCTAATAAGGTAAAGCCTTGTTGGTTTTTTAGGGGGGATGGCATATCAATCTGTCTTGGTATCGTATATAGAGAAGTACTTTTCCCCCAACAAAAAAAATCTGCGAGTGCCGTCTTAAAACACATCGCAGATATTGAGTACTTCTTTAGGAAGTAAAGGTAGGGAGGAGTTACATTATTAATTAGTCTTAACCTGACTTTTAAAAACGCCAGGGTCAACTCACGCTTTGCATAAGCTCACCGTGGCGCTTTCCTTGCACCGAAATCATCCTTGATAAGCATCCTTGCTTTTAACTTAAATCACTATCCCGAAGAGAGTAGGTATTAAGTTAGTCCTTGATTTTTAGCTTTTAGTTACTCGTCTTCTAGACCAGCAAATTCAGCGATTTCACCTTCGTAGTAATCGCCATCGGCATCAAGAGCAGCAATTAATTCAGGAGTGTCTAACCAAGTGATTCCTTTATTATCACTGACTCCGCCTGTAACAGTTTCAGTTTGAGTTAAAGTAACATTATCAGTGGTTGCAGACTGATACTCTCCAATTTTAAAAGCTAGTGAAAAATGACCGTATTTATCACCTGATACATTACCATCACGAGGAGCTTTAGCTAAGAAACTACCATCAGTCACTAATTGTGATGAGTTACCAATCCCTAGTACGACAATAATATCTTTTTCATTAGCACCAATTTCTGTTGGTTCTTCATACATCATCATTGGAGCTGTTGCTGCTGGGTCTAGCGTGACATTCACACCAAAACCACCGCCTTCACCAGGAAGGTCAAATGCAGAGTTGACTAATGGATATTCATCTAATGCAACATCACTTGCATCATCTGAGCCACTAAGTGTTGTCTCTAAATCATCACAGCCATTTGCATCTGCAAATTTCAGAGTAGAAAGGCCTGCATTGGTTAGTACAGCAACACCATCCGCTGGAATATCAACAGCAATCAGTTTTGAAGCGTATGCATTTGATAACCCGCCACCAGTTAAACCAGCATCAGACAGTCCGCCAAAAATACGTGCATTAGCAGCTGTTACGGCAGCAGCAGTGCCTGTACCCGCCGCGTTATTAAGAAGAGGAGTGTTATCCTGAGTATCAGGATCTGCTGGGTTAACTGCCAGCCCAGTAGTCATTCCATTTGTCGTTGTTGCAGTTGATATAGTACACAGCATAGATTCCAGATTATCAGGTATTTTTTTATTGATAATCACAAATTGATTCTCTGCATTTTCAACTACTTGCATAGTATGCATAGCCACACCTTGACCTGCATGTTCTTCCTGACCACTCATGCTCATCATCGCTGCACCGGCAATTACTGCCATTACTGCAACAACGACTAATAGTTCTAATAGGGTAAAACCCTGTTGATTATTTTTTAATTTCATGTTTTTATTTTGTTTTGCCCTACCGCAAAAGACCCACACTTTCTATTGGCACTGCTGGTTAATTTTTTATTTAACGCGAACCCTCATCGCTGATAAAGTTGTCGTTATCATCCATTACGTAACGGTATTGTCTGCCACAATGGATAATCACTTCTTTTTGCTTCCTTTTAAGTATCCTTACTTCAACTTTAAATTCACCAAAACCGTTGTGCTTAACTAAGTCTCTAAAGACTTCCAGCATTTTTTGTTCGGGTTTATTCATCAAGTTTTTCCTAAAAGTGTTAACGAGCGCACAGTTTAGTTTTTATTGGTTTTTTTCAACAGGGAACAATTCCTTTTTAGCATTAGGAATTTTTCCTATCCCTATACCCTTTAATTTATAAGGGATAACAATGAAGAATAGGAATTTTTCCTATGGTTAATTGGGAAGTAATCGGGCATTATTTAGCACTTTGTTGGGGAGAGACGAGTTAAATAATTATTTTCTTCAAATTTTCTTTTTAAAGAGAAGTAAAGAATAAGGAATAGAGAGCCTTATTTTAATTCCCCTCACCCCTCCCTCTCCCCGTCTGGGGAGAGGGCTTAAGAGCGGTGCTTTATATAGATGTCTCTGCTTTTGAAGAGAGTTTTAGTACTTAGGAGTTTTGTGATTAAAAAAACAAGCGTGTTATTAGTAGATGATCATGCTGTCGTTAGAATGGGTTATAAAACCTATTTATCTTTATCTAACGATATTGGGGTTATTTATGAGGCTGATTGTGGCGAGTCTGCTTGCCAACTTTATAAACAGACGCCTGCCGATATTGTTGTACTGGATATGTCTATGCCTGGTATTGGGGGGTTTGAGACTATTCGCAGACTCATCGCTTACGATCCTGATTGCAAAATTTTAGTATTCAGTATTCATGATGAATTAGTCTATGTAGCCCGTGCTATTAAGGCGGGTGCTAAGGGTTATATTATTAAAAATAGTTGCCCCGATATTTTAACCTTGGCTGTTAGTAGTATTATTCAGGGCGGTTCTTTTGTTGCGCCTGAATTGGCACAAAAACTAGCGATGAGCCATATTCAAGGTGAAGATGAAAGCCATCAATTAAAACAGTTATCACCTCGGGAATTTGATGTGTTTTGTTTGCTGGCTAACGGCAATACAGCTCACCAAGCGGCTGAGCAGTTATGCTTAAGTTATAAAACCGTGTGCAATTACAGCACCACCATTAAAGATAAACTTGGGGTAAAGTCATTAGCTGAAATGGCTTTGATTGCAAATCGCCAAGGTGTGATTAATACTATGAATAAGGAACAATTATGAAATCTATGGTTTACGCGGCCTGCCTGTTATTTTGCCAGTCGTCTTTAGCTGAAACTGTTTTTATCACCTTAGAAAAAGATAACGCACTTGCTGTCGTTGACCCTATCGAAGGCAGGCTATTAAAAACGATTGCGATTGGTCAGCGCCCAAGAGGTATTGTGTTAAGTAAAGACCAGCAACAACTTTATATTGCTACCAGTGATGATAATACTATTCAGATCATTGATATTAAGTCTTTAAAACCTGTTGGTACTCTGCCCTCAGGAGAAGATCCTGAAACTTTTGCCATAAGCCCTGATGGGGATCAACTGTTCGTGTCTAATGAAGATGATAGTTTAGTCACTGTGATTGATATTAAACAAAACAAAGCGATTAAAACCATTGCTGTTGGTGTGGAGCCAGAGCCAATCACCGTGAGTCCTGATGGCAAGTGGGTCGCTAGTGGTTCTGAAGCGACTAATATTGTGCACTGGATTAATAAAGAAACTTTGCTTGTTGAGCACAATACCCTAGTTGACCCTCGCCCCAGAGGTCTGGTTTTTACTGCTGATAGCCAGCAACTTTGGGTAACGTCTGAAATGGGTGGAACGGTAACCGTACTGGATGTGGTCACTCAGTCAAAAATAAAATCTATTACTTTTAAAATTCCAGGTGTATTAAATGAACAAATACAACCTGTTGGAGTGATTGTTACTGATGATATGCAATGGGCTTTGGTTGCTTTAGGGCCTGCCAATAGAGTGGCATTGATTAACGCTAAAACACTGGAGGTTGAGCGCTATTTTTTGGTGGGGCAACGGGTGTGGAATTTGGCTTTTTCAACTGATCAAAAGCATGCTTATACCACTAATGGCGTGAGTAATGATATGTCTATTATTGATTTAGAAGCGATGAAAGTCACTAAGTCTATTGCTGTTGGGCGTTATCCTTGGGGGGTTGTGGTTAAGCCTTGAGTTTTTGTTTATAAATAAAAAAACCTTAAGCTGAGGA
>WTAG01000706.1 GCA_013139755.1 Methylomarinum sp.
CATTCCATTAACACATAGAGACCATGCTCAATCATGTACTTTTGTAACAGGTCACCTTAAAGACGGCTCTATTGATCTCAACTGGAAGCAGTTATCAGCTCCCAACCAAACAATTGTATTTTATATGGGGCTTTCTGGTTTAGAAAGAATATGCCAGTCTTTAATTAATCACGGCTGTTCAAAAGAGCACCCTATTGCGATCATTCAACAAGGTACCACGACCAATCAACGCGTTTTCACTGGTACTTTAGATACCTTACCTCAACATATCGCAGATAAAGGCATTAAAGCGCCCACCTTAATTATTGTTGGTACAGTTGTTACCTTACATGATAAATTGAACTGGTTTAAACCCTAGGGTTTCTCTTAAGAAGTATTTTTGTCTAGGATGATACATTAAATAACCTCGACAACTTGGCGGCTAGTCTTTTGCCTCGCCCACTCCATAAAGGGCTTAAGTCTCGCTTCCATTTAATAATTGTAAAATTTATTTTATTCACCACGTTAAGAAATTTCACTTCCTTTTCAAGTGAATTAGATGGTGGTAAAAAACACAAAAAAGTGACAATAACACACCCCATAACTTGAAATCCAGTCAACGGCTATCTCACAATATGCTTAAACTAAAGAAAGTATTTTTTATTGTTCTTGTCTTTACATTATGGGCTTGCGACCGGACACCTAAACCAGAAAAAACGATTTCCTTAGCAACCAAAGGTGTATTTTCTGCCAATCTGTCTGAGAATTATGCATTATTAGGCACCATAGAAGGTTATGGTGAATTATGGAAAATAAAAGGCAAGCCTTCATTAATTCATCAATGGAAACATACCGATGAAAATAGCGGCATCATCTCCAGTGACATTTCGCCCACCGAGGAATTTGCCATTACCGCAGAAAAAGACTCCATCGCCTGGTGGCGAATTTCTGATGGTACCTTACTTGCCGTTTGGGGCTTAGCGGGTATTAATAGTATTTCTATTTCGCCTGACGGCCAATTTGCATTAATTGGTTTAGCCGATAAAGCAATATATCTTGCCTTGCAATATGGCAAAACACTTTATGCTTTTGCTCATGATGACAATGTTTTAACCACTGATATATCCAATAGTGGACTTTATGCCATAACCGGATCTGAAGATCAGAGCGCTAAACTTTGGGATTTATCAACAGGCGAATTAAAACATACCTGGCAGCACAGAAATAAACTATCGCTGGTTGCCTTAAGCCATGATGATAAATATGCTTTGACCAATGCCGCATTAAGTCAAACGCGCTTGTGGAAAACATCTAATGGCAAACTACATAAGGAAATTGGACCTAAATTGATCACCTTATCTTCTGCCGAATTTTCCAGTAATAACAAGTCCCTGCTCATCGGCCATATTACACAGCGTATTGATCTTTGGAATATTAAGACTGGAAAGCTTGTCAAATTCTGGCGCCCCAAGAAAGACAATAGCTGGCGACCTAGCGCATCGACCATACTGTCTTTAAACTTCGCGTCTAACAACAAAACCTTTTACAGCATTGCCACTAATGGTTTCATGCAAAAGTGGCGAAAATAAAGGATTTCACAGAAAAAATTCAGTTTATATTCAGAAAAAATCAGGATAATAAAATTCGGAAAACAACATAACTTCTTATAAAAGATAGATTGAATTATTCTTTTATAATAAAATAGCCGTCGTAATTCTATTTTTAAGAAACTGGCTTTTATCGTAAGATACTATTCAGTTATTTTTAATCACAACGAGAGAGATAAAATGAAAAAAACATTAGGTGCATTAGCTACTGTTGCTTTAATTGCTTTAAGCGGACAAGCCTTGGCTGACCAAGAATTAAAAGTAGGTCAAAAAATTTATGACCGCGCTTTTGGTCGTGGTTGTGGTGCTTGTCACGACATCTCTTCTAACCCACAATTGGCTGCTTTGATTAAAGCAGGTGAGTTAGACCAAGCAAGCTTTGCTGAAACTTTGAAAAATGGTAAAAATGGCATGCCAAAAGCAATGGCTGCTATCATGGCAATCAAACCTGTTGTAAAAGCTGGTTACTCTGAAGACGAAGCAATTGCTGCTGTATACAAATACTTAAGCAAATAATTACTTAAGCTTTGCATACAAAAAAGCCGCTTCAAATGAAGCGGCTTTTTTTATGCCTAACTTTTTTTCAGTACTCAAATAAAGACTATTTACTCACCTTTTCCAAGCTCGGCTTTAGGCGTGCGACCATAGTCCGAGAGTCGGTATCGATTTCTTACCCAAACACCTCCAATAGCAGCTATCATTAAGCCACATGAGGTTAAAGTAAGGTAAATCAGGTTTTTTAACCGGGAGATTTCTTTAATAACTGCTTGACTCATTTGGCCCTGAGCTGATGTCTTTTCAGGCACCGAATAGGATTGCAATACTTTCACATCATTTTTCAAGTCTTGAATCGTTCCCAAAGAAGAGTTCACTTTCCCCATTCGAATACTTTCTTCCAATGTGCGAAGCTTGCTTTCAATTGAACCACTTACCAAGCCGACAAGCTGGCCTTTTAAGGCATTGATTTCTGCTGAAATCACTGGGTTTTGTACAGCATAACTAGCTGGAACAACCTCATGCTTCACTGTAAAATCATCCAACATATTACCCGCAGGTAATAAAAAGAAGCCTAAAACAAAAACAATAACCATTAGTGTAGAAGCCACTAACAACAAAAACCTATTCGCTTTAATTAAGCCATGGTGATGTGGAATATTTTGCAGAACGACAATACCGTGCGGCTCTTTAGTACCACCAAATCCTGATTTTATCTTACGCATATTACACTCATTATTTTTATTGTTCCCCTTTTAGGGATTGTAATAAACACATAACTTTTCATTATACAAGTTTGCCAAAAATATACCTGACTAATTTCAGTTTACACCAAATAACAGGTCAATTAAAAGCAGACAAAAACCAATTACTTTGAACTACAAAGTTCCACCGCTTGTTTGGCAACTATCAACTTAGCGCCATAAAATAGTTTGGGCAAGGTAGGATGGGCACGCTATCGCTTTGCCCATCCTACATAAAACATACAGTTACCAAAGTTATTTCATTTAACCCTAAGCCAAATTCTTTTTAGCTGCAATCCGCATTCTCAATGCATTCAGTTTAATAAATCCTTCTGCATCTTTTTGATTATAGGCACCTTCATCATCTTCAAATGTTGCGATACTCTCATCAAATAAACTATCTGTTTTTGATTCTCTACCAACAATGACTACACTACCTTTATAAAGTTTAACTCTCACCGTGCCATTAACTGTAACTTGAGTGTTATCAATCAAGCCTTGCAACATTTCACGCTCAGGACTCCACCAATAACCGTTATAAATTAACGACGCATACCTAGGCATTAAATCATCTTTTAAATGAGCAACTTCGCGGTCTAGCGTCAAAGATTCCATCGCTCTATGGGCTTTTAGCATAATAGTTCCAGCAGGCGTTTCGTAACAACCTCTAGATTTCATACCAACATATCTATTTTCAACAATGTCAGAACGGCCCACACCATTATCTCCACCTAACTTATTCAGTTTTTCCATGACTTCATTTGGCGTATGAGGCACACCATCAATGGCGACGATATCACCTTTTAGGTAGCTTAACTCAACATAAGTCGCTTTATCCGGTGCATTTTCTGCTGAAACACTCCAGCGCCACATACTTTCTTCTGGCTCTGCCCAAGGATCTTCAAGAATATCGCCTTCATAAGAAATGTGTAATGAATTAGCATCCATTGAATAAGGTGATTTTTTACCTTTTTTATTTTCAACAGCTATGCCATGCTTTGCAGCATAATCCAGTAATGACTGACGAGAGTTAAGATCCCATTCGCGCCAAGGGGCAATAATATGAATATCAGGACGTAATGCATAAGCACCCAATTCAAAACGCACTTGGTCATTGCCTTTACCAGTCGCCCCATGAGAAATGGCTTGGGCACCTGTTTTATTAGCAATTTCAATTAAACGTTTTGCAATTAAAGGTCTAGCAATAGAGGTACCTAATAAGTACTCTCCCTCATAAATCGCATTTGCGCGAAACATAGGAAACACATAGTCTCTGGCAAACTCTTCACGTAAATTTTCTATATAAATTTCTTTGATACCAATGGCTTCCGCTTTAGCCCTTGCAGGCTCCACTTCTTCCCCCTGGCCAATATCAGCCGTAAATGTGACTACTTCACATGAGTAGACATCTTGCAACCATTTTAAGATAACAGATGTATCTAAACCACCTGAATAGGCCAGTACAACTTTATTGATTTCTGACATACTGCCCTAACGCTATAAAATTAAAAATAGTTCAATTATACCGAAAAATGACAGGCTATTTTTTAATATATTTCCAAGGCACCCATAGCAATACAACAAGTAAAGACAAACCATCTTTCTGCATTATCCATCGCGCTAGAAAATGCCTTACTAGATAAAAAAACAACACCAGTATGCAATAACAAATGACTTGTTAGTACTACATAAACCCAAGGCAAAGCTGTTTACCAAATAACCGAATTCATCACCTATTCCGTGTTGACACAACGTTTTTTTATAATCATAACCATAAACCACAAAAAAACCGCTCTAACCAATAAAATCAATAATTACGCGCCTATTCTGCGCTCTACCTATTGGGAACCGATTACTTTTAACAGGCTTGTCTTCGCCATAAGCTTTTACTTGAACAACCTTTTCTGCCAACCCTTTACTTACCAAATATCGCTTAACTACTTCAGCTCTTTTTTGCGAAATTTTAAGATTAACTGCTCGCTTACCTTTACTATCAGTATAACTTTTAATAATCAATTTTCCATTAGGTAGAAACTCGTCCATATAGCGAACAACTAGATCTAAGCGTTGCATTTCTGTTTGCGTTAGATTGACATTCCCTTTTCTGTAATAAATCGCTTTTAAAGCATCAGGACCAAAAACACCTAAACGGATGGCTTTATTATTTACCTGCTTAGCAAGCAAGCCTTGTTTTATACTGACTTTATCTTTAGGAACACCCAACCTATCAAGTTGACTAACAATCGCATTAGCCCGACTTGAAAACCATTTTTTATCCCGTGTACCGGCAATTAACGTGTCACTTGCAACAACAACCTTTGACCCTTTCACTTCTTTTATATATTTAGCAATATTCTTTAACCGCATCAATATTCTATTATTTATTTGCTTACTAGACGATTTAAAGAACAAACTTTGTTCCAGTGCATCTTTAAAACCAGGTGGCAAGAAATCTTTTCTACAATCAATAAATTGTTGGTATGTTGTTAAGAAGTTAACAGCAGAAACAGCAACATGCATTTCTTCAGAGAACCCATTAACTGTGGAATTGACATAATCAAACCTAGGGAACAACCCTTTTGCAAGCGCACCCAACATAGTTTCAGCTGTTGCTCCATAGACACTAAGCCTGGAATATTTCTGACTTTCAATGGATTGCTCAATAGAAACCAAATAATCTTGTGACGCAACAGTGTCATGAATCCAGGGAGGAGCATCTATAGTCAGACTCGCCCTAACGGCCTTAGATGAAGGCACGTCATCTCTAATTGAAAAGCGCAGCAAGTCACCCGACTGAT
>WTAG01000358.1 GCA_013139755.1 Methylomarinum sp.
TCTGATCAGGATCTCTGGATAATGCTTTTTCTACAGATTGTACTTTAAATTCTTGGCTAAATTTGGCCATTTCTGTCTCCTAAAATTGAATTTTATAGGCGACAGGTATGTTGACATAGGGGGCATATAACGCGACGCTCAGGAGTATTTTTAAGCTTGTGAGCGATAGCGATAACATGTAATCAGTTGCAATTTAAAGTGGTGTGACTGGCATGATAGTCAGCTAGCTGGTGGAAGTCCAGCCTTTGCCCTGTGAGAAGGGAAAAAGTAGGCGAAAGCTAGGGTGTCCAAAGAAACTCTCAATATCTACCTGACGAGGGAAGCACGGTTATTGGGAGCCAATGAGGAATCTGAAGGAAGCTCTAGCCAAATTGGTCACCTAAACGAAAGTGAACCTTCGTAAGGCGGCAACAAAGGGGTAAGGTGCTAATACCGCTACCAGTAAGTAAATATTGTTATATTTCATTGTATTACATATTCTTTGCGTGGTTTATTCATCATTGGGTAAGCCTTGGGTCTTCGTTTAATCACTCGAGGTTGACTTGGCCTTTTTCGCTTTCCAACTTCTGTTTCAGTCATTGCAAGCAACAGGGGATAAAGTAACTTCCCCAATGCCTTCCCTGTTTGGGTTATGCATAGCCCTATAGCATTCCGCATGAGCTGAACAGTTGCCATGAAACTCAGATGACGAGGTCTACTTTCATTAATACAGGCAGCCCTGGATATATTAGCTCGAACCAAATTATAGGCTAACAAATTAACAGCGATTTCCTTTTCTACCATTTCAGCCGTTTTACAACGTAGCATTTCCATTCCCATATGTGTTTTGATGGCTCTGAAGTCTAGTTCGATTTTCCAGCGTTGCTGATAGAGTTCAGCTAGTGCTGTTTTTGGGTGTTTTTTGCATTATTGAGAGTGGTGACATAAACCACGCCATTGACAGAAAATTCACGAATTAATATATTTTCTGGTAATTCAGAATACGCCTTATCAGTCATCCACACAGGCGCTTTCTGCGGTTTCAGAAAGTTAATCATGTGATCTTTGGTTTCCATGCGCTGACCCAGGCGGAAATCACTTTTCACATTGCTACGTTGCCTGAAAACAAGAGGTGTTCCCTGTTTCAGAACGCACGGGGTCAGGTCTTTCATTTTGCATTTTTTATTTCCTTATCGATATTTTAAAAGTTGCACTTGCGTTCTGAATACGAGCCAACCCAATCTAACATATAAAATACTTACCTAAACTGTTCGTTTGCAACACTACTTGATCTTTTTTTGCCAGATAACTTTAACCCCCACTCTTTTTCCAATCCTTATTAAAGATTGGAAAACTGAGGCAATAGTAAACTATTTCAAAAATAAGTGATGTAAGCCTTGACTGATTACGGTATTTTTGTGAGCTAGGTCAAATTTCTGTCGCGTGCCATGACCCCGTGCCAAGCTTTTGATAATTATTAGCTTTCAGAGTTGCCTTTATTGTCTTTAAAAGTGTCTAATACTGCAATCAATTTATGTACTGTTGTACTTGGATTGTCATTAGCAGGGTCTACTGGGTAGTATATTCCAAGCAATTTATCTGCATTTTTAATCGCATCCTTAACGGAGCCTTGCTGAAACAGTTGATTTTTAAGATATCCATAATCATTTTTAAGTTTAGCAACCAACTCATCTCTATGTATTGCAGTATTTCTATATTCAAAATGCAATAAATACCAAATTTCAAAACAAGGGTTAGAATAAGCAACTTTAATATTTTTGCTTTTTGCTCGACTTATAGCACCGTTAAAATCATCTAACTGATGTCCTCCACCGTTTGTTCTTTCTTCATCTCGGTCTATTACTATCCATTGATGGTCAAAACCCTGATAATCTGGGTGGTCAAGCAAGTCTTGTAAAACCCCTTTTGGATTTGTATGATGGTGCTCTGTAATAATTAAAGACCCTGCTGCAATTTTATGATTTTTTTTAAGATCTGAAAAGATGGCGCCAAAATATAGAGGTTCTGATTTAGTTCCTTCACAAGCCAAAAGAATAGTTTCACGTTCAATTCGAATATTTTGTGCTCTTTTTGAGTCTATTTTGGCTTGTTTTTTCACTTTTTTCTTACTCTGAAAATCTTCTGCACCCAGCCGTCTTGTCATTAAAACACCCCTAAATTTGGGGTGGCACCAAAACGCCCCTGTAAATAATGCTTTTCTAAATTATCAGAGACTCTAATATCTTTCCCCTTATTCTTCTTTCTAAACTCCAACAAAGAATATAGGTCTGTGCAGCCATATTGATCTTTTTCAGTAAACCAAATTTGTTCACGCTCAAATAATTCAGGCCGAGAAAGTAAATTGGTATCGTGTGTAGCAAAAATAAGCTGTGCATTATGCTTATTATATTTTGGGTTATGGAATAATTTAATAAATGCTTCGCTTAATTGAGGATGTAAGCTCGCATCAAGCTCATCAATTAATAAGATTTTTCCGTCCCTCAATGTATCTAAAATAGGGGCAGATAAAGCAAAAAACTTTTGAGTTCCTTGTGACTCCTCTTTTCCAAGCTCGAATAACTCTACACCCATTAGCTGATTATTTTTATCGTATTTTTTATGACTTGTTTGCAATTCAATTGAGGTTAAACTTCCTTGTTTTTCAAGTAATTTTTGCTTTATTTTAGCAGGCAAAGGTATATCTTTTAATTGCTCCCAGAACACCTCTTGCTCATCTACTTTTATATCATCAATTCCTAAGTCAGCAGTTTTTAATAACTCTAATAATTCTAACTTAGCCTCATTATTTTGCATTTGCTCTAATGCAAAATGTAAGTAAGGCTCATTTTTTAAACCGTCAATAAAATTAAGCGTTTGAAACCATCGTAAAATAGCTCTTGAAACAATACCATCTTGTTGGTCACATTTCCAAATTAGCAATTGATTATCAGGAACTTTTATTCCATTACCTTCTTTGAATTTCTGCTTATTGATATAGAGTAATTTACTTTCGGTATCACGTTCGAAAAAGCGGGCTTCTCTTCCTTTTTTATCTACAAACAACCATTCAGCATATACAGTACTATCATCAGCTTCAAACCCATAACGATACTTACAATCATTTTTTAAAAAAATAATTTCAAAAGAACTCGATGCATTCTCAGTCTCTGTATTTAATCTGAAGGGTTCATGAGGAAGCTTATCAATTGACTGGGTTATTTTACTTCGATTTAAAACCAATCTCCGCATAAAAGACATTGCCTTTAAAACATTACTTTTACCACTTGCATTTGCACCAAAAATAACAGCACTATTTAATAGATGATAATCTCTTGCACAAAAGCTATGTGGCACCTCCTTATTGCCCGCCGTATTCATACTAAATATCGCAGTATCTTTAATGGAACAAAAATTATTGACTTTAAATTGGATGAGCATATCTTTGAAATATAAAAATAACAAGTTTATTTTGTATATTTTATACGAAAAATAAACTTAAACAATATAAAACCAAGTTTTATGTTGATTAACCTTGTTAATCTGAATTTTTCTGTTTTCTTGATATCCACGCTCTTTGCTTTTTTATGACGAGGCAGTCATCCGCGTTTCTTTTCTCCTCACTCAGCCTTGCAAATACCAAACCTGTTTTTTCGCAAGCTTATCTTCTCTGCATCAGGACTTCATTTTCTCCAGTGGAAACTAGCTTCACAGCACTCAACTGCTGCTCTTTCAGCAATGAATTTATTTTCTGCTTATACCTTCGCAGGAGACATACGCTAAATGTCAACCAACCTGTCGCTTTTTGTTACCTTATGTGTGTTTTTCAAATGTATTGTTTTTTATCGAACCATTTTTTATCGTCATTGGGTTGAGATAAACT
>WTAG01000639.1 GCA_013139755.1 Methylomarinum sp.
CAGCGCTAAATTTATTACTCTTTACCAAAAGACAGTCCGTTGACTAGATATATTTCACCTTTCATCTAATGTTTTAATAAACAAATTTTTATATTCGTTAATCATCCTATCTAAGGCAAACTGAGATTCAACTTTTACTCGATTATATTCACCCATTTCCTTTCTTAACGGAGCATTATCAGCCAATAAGTTCAATTTCTCTGCAATAGCATCCACATCTCCAACAGAACATAAAAAACCACCTTTTCCTTCATCAATTAATTCTGGCATAGACGAACAATTTGATGCAACAACAGGCAATCCACAAGCCATAGCTTCTAATGCAGCTAAACTTAATCCTTCCCTTACCGTTGGAAATAACAAAATATCTGCCTGATTATATACCTCGGACATATTTTGGTACTTTACCCTACCAATAGATTTAAGTTTTAAATGGGATAAAGTTGCGCCCATCCCCCTTAATCCTTCTGTGTATTGAATCGAAATATTGCTAGAAAGTCTATCCGCAATAGACTCTAGCCAATGTGCGCCTTTACGCTTTGTTAAGTTCCCGCAAAACAACACATTAACCTCTTTATTGTTTCGCTTCTTTTTTGGAAAAAATTTTTTTTGGTCAATACCATTATAAATAACTTGTATATCGTCTTTTAACCCCAGACTCTGTTTTGCTAAATTTGCCGTAAAGTGACTAACCGCCGTTAATTGACATGCTTGTGAAATGGACAAGCTCGTAAACCACCTCAAATCAGTCATGTAATGGATAGATTGCAAGGGACTACTATACTGCCTCATAAACCTATCCAAAACATAATTATGAAAGGTAAGGATTAACGGGACATCTCGTCTTTTATGGAATATCCCGTAGTCTGGGGTTGTATGAATAATATCAGCCCGATTGAATCGACCGATAGGAAACAATATAGGGGGAAATAATGTCTTATATGGATTATAAGGAAGTACTTTATAATCATTAATATAATGCTCTATATTTTTATGCAAAATATAGGCTCCATTTCCTGTTGCCATTGGACTGAATATCATCATTAACCTTATGGATTATCGCTTAGCAACGTTAAGCCCAGCTTTAAGCATCATCAATTCATAAAACATGACTGAACGCAATATAAAGCCAATCATTAGCAAGCCCATTTTAGTAAAATATGTATCAGCAAGATCATGTTGCCAAAACACTTTTATTGAATTAAAAATTGACCCAATAGGCTTTGATACTTCACCTAAATTTAGTCCCCCATCATTAATTTTCAGCATATTATATCGCCCACCAGTGACTCTACGAGCCTGCTTTATCAAGGAAATTAAAGATGTTCTAACTGGATGGCTAACTATTGCTTTTTCACTGTACTGCAAAAGATAACCTTTATTATATACACGGCGCCCCCATTCAAGGTCTCCTCCTGATTTTAAATCGGCATTAAAGTCACCAACGGAATTCAAAACATTTCTTTTAGTAAAAATATTAGCCGTAACACCAAAATGACGCTCTTTTACTAATGTCTGTTGATTAAAGCCTGAAATTAATTGATAGGTTTCTACCATTGTAGCTTTACCAGAGTGTTCTATAGACATTTCGACCTCGCCTGCAACAAGGCCATTGTTATCATCTGAACTTAATGCAAGTACACCTTCTTCCAGCCAATTACTTTTTGGAATACAATCTGAATCAGTAAATGCAAGTATTTCAGATTTTGCATTTTTTATTCCTGTATTTCGGGCTATATAAGAACCAGGTCGGGCTTCTCTTAAATAAGTGGCTTTAGAAAACGCGGTTAAAACATCGGTCACATCTTCAGTTGAACCATTATCAACTACAATTATTTCATACAAATAAGAAGGATACGATTGCCGGTAAAGTGCCGTAAGGCATTTGAACAATTGATCCGTATTATTGTATACAGGAATAATGACTGAAACAGTGGGAAAATCATCATGACAAGTAGCATTCTTTTTCATAGGCATTATTGTTTCTCAGTGGAACTGCTTTGCAGCTTTCAACTTCAGATAATGTTCAATATTTCTCTGAGAAAAAACCTTGGCAGGATGGCCTCCAGCAATAGCATATTTGGGAATATCATTGACCACGACACTACCCGCTTGAATAATTGCCCCCTCACCTATGGTTACTCCTCCCAATATAATGACTCTACTGCCAATCAAAACACAATCCTCAATAAAGATATTTTTATAGATATAGCTATCATCATAGGGTATTTTCAATCCAGTATTATAATTATGCTCTTGAGTAATCATTAAACAATTAGCCCCTGAATGAAAATTATCTCCAATCTCGACTTTACCCAGAATAGACATACCATTGAAATTAATATTCTCCCCCAAATAAGCATTTGGGCCAACCGATGTGTGCATTAACTTGTATCCTTACTTTTAGACTCTTTACCTGTCTCATAACTAGCAAAGTCCAAATTTTAGCCATTAGTTTTTTTCTTACCATTATTAAGGAAGCTCTGAAAAACTAGGATTTAATCTACCTAAGCTAAAAAATGATATTTTTTTGAAAAAAGACATCAAGCTTCCTCCGATTTATTGATTTTATTTCCCATAAATAGATGATAAACACCTAATTTATGGGGATTTCAGATGCACCTATCCTGTAGGTGCTAATAATTTCTGCCTAACATGGTATAGATTTGCCAGTGCCATGAGTGAAAATACCTGGGCTCCATTTTTTTGAATGCCTCTGTATCGTGTTTTACGATAACCAAACTGACACTTTATAATTCTAAAGGGATGCTCTACTTTAGATCGTATAGAGGCATGCTTTTTATTTCGTTTATTTTGCATTGATGATAGTTTCTTCTTGGGCTTTGCTTTTTCCATTACCGCCCAATAAACACCTGCCTTTCGAGCTGCCTTTTTGAGCTTTTCATTTACGTAACCTTTATCACCAAAAATAGCCCTATCATCTTCCCTAATAAGGAGGCTGGTTACTTTAGCATCATGCGTTTTTGCCGTTGTGACCCCCACTGTGTGTATCAGTCCGCTATGAGCATCAACGCTAATGTGGGCTTTCATACCAAAGTGCCATGTATTGCCTTTTTTAGTCGAACTCATTTCTGGGTCACGCTTCTTTTCTTTATTCTTGGTTGAGGATGGTGCGTGAATAATTGTTGCATCAACGATGCTTCCACCTGCTAACAAGAGCCCTTGTTCTTCTAAATAGATATTAACATCTTCAAAGATACCACTGGTTAAATGGTGCTTTTCGAGTAAATGACGGAAATTAAGAATCGTTGTTTCATCGGGTATCGCATCATCACCTAATTCAAGTCCTGCAAACCTGCGCATTGATTCAATATCGTAAAGTGACTCTTCAGCCGCAGGGTCTGATAATCCATACCATTGCTGTAAAAAATAAATGCGTAACATCACTTCTAGCGGCATAGGTCTTCGACCTTTGCCTGCTTTAGGGTAATGAGGCTTAATTAAATTTAGCAACCGTGACCAAGGAACCACTTGCTCCATTTCATGTAAAAATTTTTCTCGCTTTGTTTGTTTCTTTTTATGTTCATAAGTCAGGGAAGCAAAGCTGAGTTGTTTCATTTTCGTGGTTCCAGGTTCGTCTGTTGTGATGGTGTTATTATCTCATTTATGTGGGACTTAATCAGAGGTTCCTTAAATAACCGAACAAGTCTCATCAGATTCTAACTTTAAATCTTCTGGATTAATAAAGATAGAGCCATATCTCTCAAGGCTGTGCGATTTAATGTATGTGTCCATGTATTCAATACCTGGCAAATCAAACAGCATTGGTTTGCAGCCAAACATGTCCCCTTCATATATAGCAGTTGAGAAAACGCCAGCCATAAATTCTGATTTTGAAAATTCCTCATACAAATTGCATTCTGTTAATACTGTAAAATTACTTAGCTTTGACAGTTCTATTAACACCCGGTACTGATGCCATCTAGCATATTCACCGGGATGCAACTTATAGTAAACATCCATATCTTTAAAAACACTAAAATTTTCCAATAAGGTATTTGCAAGCTGATCTCCTAAAACACCTTGTGACAAAACAATTATTCTATTTTTCTGTTTTTTAAAATCAGTATATTTATTTTTTTCATATTCTAAATATTTGAAACCATAGTTCTTGATATTATTTGATGGAATTGGAAGTTTAATTAAATTTTTCCAAAAATCATCCCAGACATAAAACTCATCCGGAAAGTAATCAAGAGGCTTTGAACGTGCAGGAAAACTATAACCCAAATGATACTGACTAAATGTACCATGTTGAATTTCAACAACTTTTATACCTAACTTTCTAGCCACACTAATAATAGCTGATTTTTCATATGAAACAATCAGGTAAATAGTCTCAGCTTTAATCTTATTAAATAGAAGTTCAAATTGATAACTTAATGCTCTGAACTCTCTAACAAAACACTCAAACTTTTGGTTGAAATTAATTTTTACCCCTGTTTCAGAAAAAATTTCATTCTCTAAAACAAACAAAAACTTTCTTTCTTTTTTGCTTAATCGGCATGTAAAAAATGGTTTAACAATCAGGTTGGATAAACAAAAAAAATCCATATATTTCTTATATGAATTTTTCTGAGCGTTATGTTTACCTAGGTAAAAAAACTCTAAAACAGAAACATTAACATTAGAATCCCGTAGTTCATTGATTAAAAAATCACTGTAAATATCAATATACTTTCCCTCTATATTTACGGTTCGAGAGTGAGGAAAAACTAAAGCATCTGATTTTTTTAAAAAAAATGGATTATAAATCAAACTATTTTTTACAATGCTGAATAAATTTATAATTTTATCTTTGTACGAAAACTTGGTATGAGGTAATGAATAAATTCCTAACTCCTGAGCCAATTCATAATAAATAGTGACTCTCATCGCCTGCCAGGGTTTTACACCTTGAATATCGAAATCGAGCAAGTCATATTTTTCTTCAATAGACCATATATACTCACATAAACTCTTAATAGACTTTACTTGTCTCAAATCATAACCCTTTGTTAGAATCTATTCCCATGAACCAGGGCATTGGATAGTTTTTATTTTGGTACCAAAAAACCATAGTTGCGCTAACTAAAAATGAAATTACCGTTGCGTATGTTGCGCCTATTGCACCAAACTCAATTATCAAAAAATAATTTAATACTATGTTAATAATTGCTGCAAACACTGTACTTACTGCTAAAAACCACGTGCGACTGATATGTACTAAATAGGGAAAAAATATTTTATATATTCCCTGTACAGCATAGCCTAATGCTATCCAAAAAATAAACTGTCCAGAATCGAAAAAGCTTTCTGTTACCATAAAAGGCAAAATAAGTTTCGCCATCCATGATGTCATTCCGGCCAATATAAATACAGCTACAATATACAGATATGTGTACTTAACTATTTCTCTTTTCTTGCAATCGCTGGCATCAATTATACTTTTATAAAACCAAGGTCCCCATGCCTTTATAAAAGAATCAGTGAAAAGAGCAATAATTTTACCAAAACTATACCCTATAGCATAAAAACCAACACTTTCTAAACTAATCATATGCTCAATAAAAAGCCTATCACTCATACCCATTACAATCCCACCAAGTATATGAGGAATAAGTGGTAAAGAGAGGTTTAGTATTGAACGGACTTTTTCTCTACTAAATTTCAACCTAATGTAATTTCGTTTGTAC
>WTAG01000126.1 GCA_013139755.1 Methylomarinum sp.
GCCACCCCAAATCGAATAGCAACCCAAACAGCAGCACCGGCGAAACCACCTGTTGCCGCAGTTTCGGTAAATGCACTACTGACAATTAAAAACAAAGCATTAGGTACTTGATCAAGATAAGAGACAATGACAAATAAAGCACCGCTTATATATGCGACCGCCATAAAAGGCACTAACTTAGATGCTACGGCTGCAATCCGGCCTATTCCTCCCAAGATAACAGCCCCAGCTAATATCGTCATTAATATGCCAGTTTGCCATGTAGGAATATCAAACTTTGTTGCAACCGCGTCAGCAACTGAATTTGCTTGTACCATATTACCGATACCAAATGCCGCCAAGGCACCTAATATCGCGAAGATAACAGCTAACCAGCGCCATTTATCGCCTAATCCATTTTTAATATAATACATAGGGCCACCAACATACTGGCCTTGCTCATCCTGCTCTCTGTATTTAACCGCTAAGACAGCCTCGGCATATTTTGTCGCCATGCCAAATAAAGCCGTTAGCCACATCCAAAAAACTGCACCAGGGCCTCCCAAAGCTATAGCTGTTGCTACGCCAGCAATGTTTCCTGTGCCTATAGTTGCTGATAACGATGTCATCAAGGCTTGAAAAGGCGAAATATCACCTGCTTGATCCGTTGATCCATCTTTCCACAGCATCACAAAAGATTTGGCCGTATAACGCCAGGTAAATACTTTTAAACCCAGTGTTAAAAAAATGCCAACACCTAATAAAAAGGCCAGCATAACTGGCCCCCAAACGGCAGCACTAAGCTGATTTAAAATAGCTTCTATTACTTTCATTTTGGTAAATTATTAGCCTCATCCGATTGATCATAATCCACACCCACGCTAATGATAAAACTGGTTGCCTGCTCAATATTCATTGCTGATTTAACCACCCTTGATTCATGCACAATAACAGTAAATCCCGAGGTTGGATTTGGCGATGTAGGTATAAATAATACATATCGATCATTTTCTCTATTGGTTACATAAGCAGGCACCCAAACACCTTCTTTAGGATATTCTGTATACACCACTTCACGTGCTTCTTTTTGCTCATGCCCCGAAAACATATTGACCACTTTTTTAGTCACCCGATAAACCGTATTAAGTAAAGGTATACGGTTAATCACAGCATCTATCCCCGAAATAATCAATGATCTCCCCATACTCACACGATAACCCACATAAGAAAACAGGGAAAAACTACCGACAAATATCAGCGAAGTTATAAAATAATTATCGTAATAGCCATACACAAATCGAATTAGGTCTGAAAAACGGTCATTAACAAAGAATACAATTTGACCAATCACATAAACAGGAATGAATGCCAAAACGCCGATCAAGAAGTAATTAAATATTTTTTTCATTGGTTTACCTTTTTATAATTATTTTATGATGAGTAAAAAACCTGAAACTAATAAAAATGCTGCAAAGAACTGGCTATACCTTTTATTATCTATCGTGCTGTATAGCATCTCTTCTGTCAGCAAAAAGACTAAAACGCCTATCTGTAAAAAACTTGCATGATCTGCGTAGCTCAACTCAAACTGACTGCCCATAAAGAACAAAGTTACCAACTGAAATACTGCAAAAGTGGCATAACAGGTCGCGACCGTGACTCTAGTGGTGTTTTTATCGTACTGCTTGGCATGCACAATGGCAGTCAATAAAGAACCACCCAAATTAGTTAAGCCATGTATCAGTCCCATGACAGCCAGATAGCTTTTTTCATATCTAACCATTTTCCCCAACATTTGCTCAATTGCAGGAAAAAAGCTTTTTAAAGCAACTAGTACAAGAAAGCCACCGACTAATAAATTAATATTGAATTTTGCGGTACCGACAATAAACAAGAACAGCACAACCATGGGCAGGCTATAGATTAGGACATTTTTGTAAAAAGATTGGTCGATATACTGATAATGCTTAATGACTTGCAGTGAATTAATTGCAATAGAGATGGGCAACAAAACACTTAATGCATTAATAAAGTCATAGCCCAGCAATAGTAAAATAGGCGTACCAAACAACAGTACCCCCACTCCAAAAATAGATTGAATAAGTGCTGTTGCAACTACTGTGAGTAAAATATCAACTGGCATTGGCTCCTCCGGAGTGACCTTGTTATTATTATTTTTTTATCAACAAAGCTTTTATTAAAGCCTGTAAAGCTAAGCTTAATCTATTTTAAACTCAATTCAACTATTCTGACGAATAACAAACATCACCATAAGCAACCCTCAGATTTATATTTGACTGCTTAATCCACGAAAAAAATAGTTAAGATACAAAGCAATCAACGGCAAACTAAAGACGCCACACCAAAAAACAGTATTTAAAGTGTCTATGCTGGCACTTGAGTCCCATACGGTTAATGAACTACTTAAAGAAATACTTGACGGAATCATAAAAGGAAACATAGAACAGACTGCCGTCAAAATAATAGCTGCTATGGTGAAAGAACTAAAAACCAAAGCACTCTTTCTTCTGTTAACCCTTACTAGAATAATAGTTATTAAACCACTAGCAAATACCGCTGCAGGAACACTCCAGAGCTCCGGCAGATGACCATAATTATCCATCCACAAACCCGCTTCACTTTTAACCTCTGATGCCAAAGGATTTGAATCGGCATTTGGAAAAACTTCGGAGAGCAGATGATAGCCTTCTAAATCAATGATCCAATATCCTGCTACGGCGAACAGCGCCAAAGTTATCAAGGTAGATAAAAATACAGCTTTATTAATTCTTTTTGTTACTACACCCCGCATTTTCAGCTGTAGATAAACCGCGCTATGCATCACAATCATTGACACTGCCAGTGCGCCTGCCAACAATGAAAAAGGGCTAAATAAATATCGAGTGCCAGTAACGTAAACCATATTCATACTGGATTCCAAATAAAATGGAATACCTATTAATAAATTACCAACCGCAATACCAAAAACAAATACCGTTAGTAAGCTACCGATGAACAAAACCTTGTCCAAGTAACAGCGTATTTTTTTGCCCGGTAATTTGTTACGGAAAACAAAACCCAATGGACATAATAACAAGGCAAATATCAGCCAGTATAAGACAATGCTTAAACTATGAATTGATACCGAAAAAGCAATCGGCCAGGCAGCATATAATACCGCGCCAGCCAGCAACAAGAATATCTGCCCTCCCCCTCGGAAAGAACAGGTCGCGCGAACAATCAAGCCTCGCTCATCATCACTCTTACCCAAAAAAGGTAACAACATGCCGACACCTAAATCGAAACAACCGATAATAGCAAAGCTAATCAGCAAAAAACCTAAAAAAGCCCAGCAAATAACTCTTAATATTTCGTAATCAAAAAGTAACAACATGTTAACCAAACTTCTCCTCCAAAACACCGTGGCAAAGCCAATTATTCTGACAACTAAGGATAAGTGACTGCAAAATAACTAGCAAGTGTCACTGCTCAAAAATGAGATTAACATGGCACTATAATCATTTTTGTAAACGCTCATGATAGGGTATAGTAAAATTTTTTCAATATAATGAACCCGCCTAAAAACATAAACCTAATAATACAAAACAAATGATTATTGTCATCTCCCCGTCAAAAACACTCAATTTCTCAGCCAATCCATTCCAAACCTACTCGCAACCCCGACAATTATCACAAAGCCAGTTATTAATTGATACTGCTAAGCAATTAGAGCCTGAAGCGCTTTCCGCTTTAATGAAAATCAGTGAAAAACTCAGCCTGCTTAACTGGCAACGCTACCAAGACTTTCAGCAACCTTTCTCTCTAGAAAATGCAAAACAAGCTTTATTAGCTTTTAAAGGGGATGTTTATGGCGGGATTGATTCAGACAATTACAATGAAGAAGACTTTAACTTTGCCCAATCACATTTACGGATATTATCGGGTTTATACGGTGCTTTAAGACCGCTTGATTTAATTCAACCGTATCGTTTAGAAATGGGAACGCGCTTACAAAATCAGCGAGGCAAAAATTTATATGAATTTTGGGGTAGCCAGGTAACCGACCTGCTTAACGAAGACTTTAAAAATGATACGACCCCATTACTGATCAACCTGGCATCGAACGAGTATTTTAAAGTCATTAAGCCTAAAGTTTTAAAGGCCAAGGTATTAACCTTAGCCTTTAAAGAAAATAAAGCGGGTGTTTATAAGATTATTGGTATCCATGCCAAACGCGCCAGAGGATTAATGACGAATTTCATCATTAAAAATCGTCTAACAGAAGCTGAACAGATCAAAGCATTCAAGCTTGAAAACTATGCCTTTAACGAATCACTTTCTTCGGAAAATGAATGGGTCTTTAGTCGAGATTAGAGCAAGATAAAACCAACCACTATGAGTTAATTGTTTAACTGCAACTAAAGTCACTATAGCTGTTATCTCAATTGTGATGCTCAAAAATAATTTTTAACACCGAGCACACTGAGAAAAGATGCGTCGTAAACTCTGTGCCTTTTCTGTGTCCTCTGTGTATGCTTGTAATTCAACTAACTATAACCACATGTGAGGCAACTAATCCATTACATAGGATAGGCGAAGCTATTTCATGTAAATAACGACTTATGCACGCTTGCTAGATGGAAGCACCTTGAGGCCTTGCTCTTCTACGTGGCTTATTGACAGTCGCCTTATGCGTCCCTTCCCGACCTTGATTAAATTTTTTCGGTTTATTAGCCCTTAAGGATTGATCTCGTAATCTTGTTAAAGGCACTTTCTCTGTTGGAACAAAGCCCTCTTCAATTTCACGCACTAGTACTTGGCGGATTAAGTTTTCAATACCCGAAAGTAACTTAACCTCATCGACACTAACCAAGGAAATAGCCTCACCTTCTGATCCAGCACGACCAGTACGACCAATACGATGAACATAATCCTCTGATACATTAGGCAATTCAAAATTAATAACATGAGGCAATTCAGAAATATCAATGCCTCGCGCAGCAATATCTGTTGCCACTAGCACTCGAATCTTACGGTCTTTAAAGTCAGCTAGTGCTTTTGTTCGTGCCGCTTGGCTCTTATTACCATGAATAGCGGCCGCGGTAACGCCATCGGCTTGTAACTTTTTAGTCAAGCGATTTGCGCCATGCTTGGTTCGCATAAAAACCAACACCTGTTCCCAGTTATTATCTCGCACCAAATGACTTAACAAATCAGGTTTTTTACTCTTATCGACCTCATAAACCTTTTGAGCTACAGTCTGAGCAGCAGCATTACGAGGACTAACTTCAATTTGTACAGGATTATTAAGCAGATTACTGGCCAATGACCTAATATCACCCGAAAAAGTCGCCGAGAAAAGAAGATTCTGCCTGTCTTTGGGTAACATCGCTAAAACTTTACGAATATCACGAATAAAGCCCATATCGAGCATGCGATCGGCTTCATCAAGCACCAATACTTCTACCTGAGAAAAATCAACCGCCTTCTGACTATAAAGATCAAGCAAACGCCCCGGTGTTGCTACCAGAACGTCAACTCCACCACGTAATTTGGCTATTTGAGGGTTAATTTTAACCCCACCAAAAACAACACTCGATTTTAAAGAAAGATGTTTCCCATAAGTAGCAACACTTTCAGCTACTTGCGCCGCTAACTCACGTGTTGGGGTTAATACCAATGCACGGATATGATTAGGTTTAACCTTAACGCCACCATCCAGACGTTGTAATAAAGGTAAAGTGAATCCAGCAGTTTTTCCTGTGCCAGTTTGTGCTGCTGCCATAATATCTTTACCAGAAAGAACAGCAGGAATTGCCTCTAACTGAATAGGCGAAGGTTTAGTGTAGCCCTTTTCTTCAATTGCACGAAGAAGAGGATCAGAAAGTCCAAGAGAGGAGAATGACATAGATTATTTTTAATAGAAGTAAAGACATCGACACATGGCACATTGCTCATATGTCCGATAAGAGGAATATAAATTACCGGGAATTATACCACTTCAATTGTACCTTTAAGCAGATATTAGCGATTGCTTAATTTTAAATCTGCTCATTTGATTTCAAGTCAATTAATAAATAGTCGATGCTTTAGGATTTATTATGGATAGGATATCAAAGACCTGAAGCAGCGAAGTATCAAGTGAGGATTCAATTACTTCAGGGGTTAATTTAAAATATTTGAGAACTTCAGGGTCAATATTGGGTTCAATTTCGTTAAAATCAAAATCATGCTTTGCACAAGGCTCAATACTATTTGCCAGTTTTCCTGCAACATGAAGAATGCAAGCATCCTTCACAAAGTTTTTAGCATTTAATGGATCAAGATGATAGGCAACCAATTGCCAGATATTAGCAGGCAGCTTCCACTGTTTTAAAAATGCTGCACCCAAATCAGCATAGTTAAAGCCCAGTTTTTCTTCCTCGGCAACTACCATTGCTCTATCCCCTTGGTCTTTTAAACGGAGTATCTCACTTGCTATCTCTGGACATTGGGTAAAATAAATTAGCTTACCTATGCTCAATAATAAACCTGCAATAAATAATCGCTCAACATCAGTCTGTTTAAGTTCTTTTGCCAAGACTTTGGCAAGTACAGCACTGGTAACACTGTGATACCAAAAGACATCCATATCAACCAGCTCAGCAGGCACGCCTTTAAAAGCAGTGGTTACCGAAGAGCTAATGGCTAAATTCCTTAATGCATTAATGCCTATAAAATTAATCGCTTGAGAAATCGAATCAACAGATTTTGGTAAACCAAAATAGGCACTATTCACTATTTTTAAAATATTTGCAGTGAAAGCAGGGTCACAAACAATAATTTCTTCCAGCTCTTGATTGGATGGATCGAAAGAATTAAGCGCTTCATTTACCCGCATTACAACTTCAGGTAATGAAAATAAATTCTCAACTTGAGAAACTATTAATTGGATATTCATTTAAAGACTTACCTCCATCCTTATTTTTCTTTAAAACAAGAATCGTTGCAAAACAAAAATACAAGCATCATTAAATTACTCATCAACCAAGCCTTCAATATAACGACATTTTCACCTAAGTACGAGTAAAAAATTGATTCGGCTTTTGACGAAATCATATTTTCCTAGGCTATAGGGTGTGCTGAAGCGTTTTTCACAAATGATAGCTTCGTCCTTCAGCACCCTATAACTTTTAGTTTTTTTTATTTTCGTCCAAATAAAACAGGCGATTTAGCTTGTGCTTTATCCTGCAAACAAAAGTATGCCGCTTCATCAAAGCTCATTTTTAATGATTGCGTATTTTTCTTCTCGACTAAGAATTTTTCAGCCTCAACTGCCGTTAAGTCTTTCATAATCCTTGTTGCAATACATAAACACGATTTAGCATATCTTTTTCTATCATCTTTCTTATTAACAGAATTTTTAACTTCTCTTTCAACACATTGTTCAGCAAAGTCATGCTCAAATTTATGCTTTTTTAAGTCACTGACTTCTGCACCGTGCGAGTGATCAAATGTATTATGCTTAGCTTTAGCAACTTTTTTAGGCTGATCATCAGAACAAGCAGTTAAAGTAGCAGAAATAACCAGGCTAGTTAGTAGTGCAAAAATAAGGTTTTTGGTTTTGATAGGCATTTTCATAAATTAAATATTTGGTTAGCCACTAAAATAACCCTGAACTTTATCATTTTATGAGCGGATATTCTAATTTGCTAAGCCATTTTCTTAATAATCATTGACTTAAGCAGCCGTCAGTTTAAACAACTAATCTGCCATAGAAGGCTATGATACCTTAACTGCACCCTATTGGAGCTACGTATAGCTTAAAAACACCCTATCATAGGAAACTAAAATAATGAGTCCGCCTGATTGAGATATATCTTGAGTTTTAATTCAACTGCGCTAACATTCAAATAATATAAGCATAATTTAGGGAAACTATGTAGTGAATAAAAAATCATTATTTTTTGGCATAGTTATTTTACTGCTAGCCGCTGGCTATTATTTTATTAAAAGCCCCGACCGCATTAGCGTTACAGTGCATAAAGTATCAAAAGGTGAAGTTAAGGCTAGCGTGTCCAATACTCGTGTGGGTACGATTAAGGCTTGTCGCCGTGCCTATTTAGCCCCGGCAACCGGAGGTAATGTTGCCAAACTCTTCGTTAAAGAAGGTGAAAGAGTCAAACAACAGCAACTATTACTGGAAGTCTGGAATGATGATCTAA
Source organism: Methylomarinum sp. (assembly GCA_013139755.1). Next base: position 8,184 of record WTAG01000126.1, read on the forward strand.
AAGCTCAGCTTATATTACAGAAGGCACAAATCAAAGCTAACCACGCCACAGCCAAGCAAGTTTGTGAGCTAGCCGCTGGCGCTGAACGAGATGCTCAACGTTTAATCCGTTTAAAAAAAATAGGCCATATTATTTCCGAGGAGCTGGTGGACAGGGCAACAACCAGTGCCAGGGCTCAATGGTATTCTTGTCAGGCATCACGTGCCGCGATAGAGGTTGTACAGGCTAATTTAGCTGTTGTTGAACAGGCTATTGAACGAACCTTAGTACGTGCGCCCTTTGATGGAACTGTGGCTGAAATTAATGTCGAATTAGGCGAGTATGTTACCCCATCACCACCCGGCATTCCGACTCTACCCTCAATTGACCTACTAGACATTAGCTGTTTAACGGTTTCTGCCCCAATAGATGAAGTAGATGCACCTCAGATTAAAATGGGGATGACAGCCTGTGTAAGCCTGGATGCCTTTGAGGAACAACGCTGCTCAGGTACGGTGACACGTATAGCACCTTATGTTTTGGAAAAAGAGAAACAAGCACGGACAGTCGAAGTGGAAATAACACTCAGTGATGCAAAAGACTTAAACGATTTATTACCGGGGTATAGCGCAGATATTGAAGTATTAATAGCTAGCAAGGTCAATGCATTAAGAGTACCCACTGAAGCCGTACTAGAAAATAATCAGGTATTTCTTGTAAACCAAGATGGGCTGTTAGAATCAAGAACCTTTAAACCCGGCTTGGCAAACTGGAACTTTATCGAAGTTATATCGGGTCTGTCTGAAGCTGACAGCATCGTTCTTTCCATCGGACGAGATGGTGTTGAAGCAGGCGCTTATGTGCGTGAAGAACAATGATAGTGCTAGAAAATATACAGCGCTATTTTCAAGTTGGCGAGCAACGTATTCATGCTTTAAATAATATCAACTTAACCATAAATAAAGGTGAATACGTTTCAATTATGGGACCTTCTGGCTCTGGAAAATCAACCTTGTTGAATGTCATCGCCTTGCTTGACCAACCGTCCTCCGGTAAATATATATTAAACAATCAGGATGTCACTCAGCTAAATGATCAGAAATTAGCCAAGGCTAGACGCGAAAACTTTGGTTTTGTATTCCAGTTTTTTCATTTAATCCCTCGCTATACGGCAGCTGAAAACATTGAAATACCCATGATTTTAGCGGGTGTTCCCTCTAAAGAACGCAAACAACGCGTTGCCGAAGCACTAATCGCAGTTAATTTACAAGATCGGGCAGCACATCGTCCAGATCAGCTTTCCGGTGGACAAACACAACGGGTAGCGATTGCCCGGGCAATGATTATGCGACCACAAATTTTATTAGCCGATGAGCCTACAGGTAATCTTGATAGCCAATCAGGTATGGAAATCATTGCATTACTAGAAAACCTGAATCAGCAACAAGTAACCCTTCTTATGATTACACATGATGAAACGATAGGTCGTCGTGCTCAGCGTAGAATCCGTCTTATTGACGGACAGATTAGCCTGCCATGACCTTTAGCGATACCTTAATCCAGTCTTACTCTGCAATTAAAACCCAACCGGTCAGGGTTTTGCTGATTATACTGGCAATGAGTATCGGTATTGCCTCAGTCACCGTATTAACAGCCTTGGGAGAAAGTGCCCGTCTTTATATCGTTAATGAATTTGAGGCCTTAGGCACACATCTAATCATCGTTTTACCCGGTCGTGCCGAAACCACTGGCGGGCACCCGCCTATTTTTGGCGAAACCCCCAGAGATTTAACACTCGCTGATGCACAAGCCTTATTTAGAAGTCGAAATATTGCAGCAATAGCCCCCATAAATATCGGTGCAGCCCCCGTTTCTACAAAAGGGCTGGAACGGGAAACCACTATTATTGGTTCTACCGCTTCTTTACGCCGCGTACGTCATTTAAATATGGCTCAAGGACGCTTCTTACCCGACACTGATACTAATAAGACACTGTCAGTTTGCGTTATCGGTCAGACTATTAAAGATGAACTGTTTGCACAACAACAGGCGTTAGGACAATGGCTACGCATCAATGATCGTCGCTTTCGAGTGATAGGGGTATTATCCTCAGAAGGCCAATCGATTGGGGTTGATTTTGACGATATGGTCATTATTCCTGTTACTGCCGCGCAAACATTATTTAATACCCAGTCATTATTCAGGATTTTGCTTGAGGCCAAATCCAAGCCGGCCATGTACAAGGCCGTTGATGAAATAAAAGATATTATTAAAGCCCGTCATGATGGAGAAGATGATGTCACATTGATTACTCAGGATAGTGTCGTAAAAACCTTTGATGATATATTAATGGCACTGACCTTAGCCGTTACCAGCATAGCCAGTATTAGCCTAGCGGTTGCAGGCATATTGGTCATGAATGTCATGTGGGTCAGTGTTAGCCAAAGGACTTCCGAAATCGGATTATTAAAAGCATTAGGCGCCACCAAACGTCAGATCATGTACTTGTTTTTATCTGAAGCTGCAATATTATCTATAGCAGGGGCTTTAACAGGTCTGATATTAGGTAAAGCAACCCTGTTTATTTTACAAACAGTCTATCCTGATTTTCCCGTTTATTTACCCACTTGGGCAGTATTTGCCGCTTTGGCCGTTGCTTTATTAACAGCGTTGATATTTGGCGTATTACCAGCCAAACAAGCAGCCGAAATGAATCCGGTTACTGCGCTTAGAAGGAAGTAAACATGCACTATCTGGACATAATTAACTTATCTTTTCGTACCGTTATCAGTCAAAAATTACGCTCAATTTTGACGGCTTTAGGGCTGATTATAGGTATTGCTGCGGTGATTATTTTAACCTCCATAGGGCGCGGCATTCATAGCTATGTACTGGCAGAATTTACCCAGTTTGGAACCAATCTAATTGCGGTATTTCCTGGAAAAACCACAACACTAGGCTTATCAGGCGCAACTATCAGTACAGTTCGTCCATTGTCTATGGCTGATGCGCTAAGTTTAAGCAAACTGGACAATATTCTTGCCGCACTGCCCTTAGTTCAGGGTAATGCGCGCATAGAAGCAGGCAAAAAACAGCGACGTACTACTGTGCTTGGTGTGGGTGCAGCAGTCCCGGAAATATGGAAAATAAAAGTCGCCACAGGCCGGTTTTTACCGGCTAATGAACAAGCCAACCCACGTGCTTTTGCAGTGCTGGGCCATAAACTTGCGCTTGAGTTATTCGGCGATAGCAACCCTCTTGGGCAACGCATACGCATTGGAAGTGACCGCTTTCGCGTACTGGGGGTAATGGAAAAAAAAGGCCAGATGCTCGGGTTTGATATGGATGACACTATTTATATTCCAACAGCAAAAGCTTTAGCGTTATTTGATAGGGAAAGCCTGATGGAAATTGATCTGTTATATAAAAGCAATATGTCAGTAAAAACCATCGAAAAATCGATTAAACGTTTATTACAACTCCGACATGGCCGAGAAGATTTTACTCTGATTACCCAAGACCAAATGCTAAAAAGCATAGATTCAATTTTAAATATACTCACCCTGTCAGTAGCGGCTTTAGGAAGTATCTCCTTATTGGTTGGTTCAGTCGGTATTTTAACCATTATGACCATAGCTGTATCAGAACGTATTTCTGAAATTGGCTTATTGCGTGCAGTCGGAGCAGAACAGGGTACTATTTTTAAACTTTTTTTATCAGAAGCCTTAGTGCTAAGTTTTGCTGGCGGCAGCATAGGTGTCTTACTAGGATTGCTTATCGTTTACCTGATTAGCTTTACCCTGCCCAACTTACCGGTACAGTTGGCCTGGCTTTATATTATGGCTGCATTTGCTATTTCCTTACTGATTGGTCTTGCTGCGGGAGTAATTCCAGCAATGAAAGCAGCTCGTTTACATCCGCTGGATGCTTTACGCTCTGAATAGTTTTTCTGATTTAAGCAGGTGGCTTTTCAGTAGAATCTATACTGTGTTTGCCGGTAAGCGGTACAAAACTAACTCCAAGAATTGACTGAGTCTCGATTTCTCCGCCTGGCTTTTTTTCCACAACCATCAGCTCTTGAGAGTGATAAGGCAAACCAACAGGAATGACCAGTCGAGCACCAACTTTCAGCTGCTCAACCCAGGGCTTAGGGATATAAAGAGAGGCGGCGGTCACGATAATACCGTCATAAGGCGCATGTTCCGACCAGCCATAATACCCATCGTAATTGCGCAGGTTTATATTTTCATAACCCAGTTTTCTGAGCCTACTACGTGCATTGACAGCCAGTGTTTCAATAATTTCGACGCTATAAACCTGTTTCACCAGGCATGACAGAACTGCGGCCTGATAACCAGATCCCGTACCGATTTCCAGAATACGGTCGGTAGGTTTTGTATTTAATAAGTCACTCATCAAGGCGACAATATAAGGTTGAGAAATAGTCTGCCCTGAGCCGATAGCAACCGGCCCGTTATCATAGGCACGGTTTTGAAACTCTCTAGGGATAAATTCATGCCTAGGTACCTGTTTCATGGCCGCCATGACTCGAGCATCCAGAGCATTTCTACCAATAGCATTACGGGTTAAGCTGACCTCCATTTCAATACCCTTTAACATGCGTTGCATATCATTCATCAGTCATACTCCAAAGTCAATGTGTACATAAATACCTGCACACTCAGTTTGCTAAAAGGTTTAGCTTCATGCCTTTTCTACCTTTAGATTCCAACACAACTCAAAGAGGTTTTCAATTAGTGTCTTTACTTATATGCTGAAGAAGACAATCATTAGCAGTTAAGAAGACGGTATTACAATTAATTAATAAAACGGTGGATATGATGAAAGCAATGGTATTGAAAAGACTCTGCAATCTTCTGGAAAATCAGACACCACTGGAACTTATGGAATGCCCCGTTCCGGTTCCTGCTGAACACGAAATTCTGATAAAAGTCTCAATGTGCGGTGTATGTCACACCGAGCTGGATGAAATTGAGGGACGAACACCACCGCCGAATTTACCAATAGTGCCAGGACATCAAGTGATCGGCAGGGTCGAGGCCATCGGCAACAAAGTAAGCACTTTTTCAATAGATGACAGGGTTGGTGTTGCATGGATTTTTTCTGCCTGTGGGAATTGTAAGTTTTGTCTCTCAGGCCATGAGAACCTGTGTAACGCTTTCGAGGCGACTGGTCGTGATACCAATGGCGGTTATGCACAGTATATGACCATTTCAGAACAATTTGCCTATGCGATTCCAGCATTCTTTTCCGACGAGAAAGCGGCTCCTTTGCTATGTGCCGGTGCAATCGGTTATCGCTCATTACGATTAACCGGTTTAAAGGATGGACAACGTCTTGGTCTGACCGGGTTCGGTGCTTCAGCACACCTGGTTTTAAAAATGGTCAAACACCTCTATCCCAAGACCGAGGTCTATGTTTTTACCAGAAATACAACGGAGAGGACGTTTGCCTTGGGACTGGGAGCAACCTGGGCTGGGGATACCAGAGAAATGGCGCCAGAAAAACTGGACTCTATCATTGATACCACACCGGCATGGGAAC
>WTAG01000116.1 GCA_013139755.1 Methylomarinum sp.
CTTTAAATATATCAAGTATGATTAAAAAGCTATCAGTAAAAATAACAATGCGTAATACCTTAGTCTATAGCTTCCCTCTGCGCAAAGTCTTTGTACTGTTGAATAGAATTTAGGAAATCAAATGAAAGTAATCATTATAGGTTCCGGCATTGCAAGTATCACATTTGCAGAAAATCTTCGACAGCTGTCTGCTGATGCAAAAATCACGCTACTGACAAAAGAAAATCAAGGTTATTATTCCAGACCCATGCTTTCCAAAGGGTTTAGCCAGGATGATATAGAACAATCCATTGTCATCAAGTCATTCGATCAACTACGAAACAATAATCTTTGTGTCATCAGCGGTGTAGAAGTCACCAGTATTAACCGTGGTGAGCAACAGGTTAATATTAAAGGTGTTGATGAAATTGAAAGTTTGCAATACGACAAGTTAATTCTCGCCACCGGATCAGCTGCGTTCATCCCACCCCCTTTTTTACCTTATACAGATAACTTCTTTTTATTAAATAGTTTGGACGATTTAAAAATCATACGCAAATTTAGACAAACTATTTTGGATAAAAACAAACAACCACACTGGGCAATCATTGGAGGCGGCTTAATTGGTTGCGAAGTAGCTTCTGACCTTGCTCTTGCCGGGGATCAGGTGAGTCTATTTCATGCAATGGATAGATTAATGGAAAGGCAGTTAGTCGAGCAAGATTCAGCAACATTATTTAATGTCATACAATCATCAGGGATTGATATCCGTTTAAACCAGGTAATCAAAGGCTTTGTAAAAAAGGATTACAAAATACGAGTTAAAACTGACAGCATTCAAAGTGAATTTGACGGCATTATTGTTTCTTGTGGCTTTAAACCCCGAATAGACTTAGCGGTAAATGCTGGATTAAATACCGGTCGTGGTATTAAAACAAACCAGACATTACAAACCAACGATGAAAACATCTACGCTTTAGGTGATGTCGCCGAATTACCAAATGGAAAATTATATGCTTTTGTAAAACCCATTCGTCATCAGGCTTTATGGCTAGCCGCTTATTTAAGTCACCAGGAAAAACACCCCTGGATACCACCTGAGTTCAATCCTTCTGCTAAAGTGAATAACTTTAAAGCCGCTTATCCTTATCTGTTCTGACTTATGAAAGATCAACATCCCACTTATATTCTCAACAACGCTGAGCATAGCAATAACAAACTGTTGCTTATGCAAACAGCAGTCGAACAAAGTGCTAGTGCAGTTGTAATTACAAATGCCAAAGGAGCCATTGAATACGTTAATCCAAAATTCATAGAACTCACAGGTTTCTCAGCTAAAGAATTATTAGGACATAACCCGAAAATATTACAAGCAGGAAATACTACAGAAGAACAATACAAGGACATGTGGCAAAGTCTGCTAGAAAACGATGAATGGCAAGGTGAACTTAAGAACAAAAAGAAAAATGGCGATATTTATTGGGCTCATGAATGCATTAGCGTCATTAAAAACGAAGCAGGGAAAATTACTAATTTTTTAGCCGTCGAGGAAGATATAACCCAACGTAAACAAGTAGAAAATGCACTCATAGAAAGTGAGCAACGTTTCCGGCAAATGGCAGAAATGACAGGGGAATGGCTTTGGGAACAAGACCCGGAAGGCTTTTATATTTACAGTAGTACAGCAGTGAAGACCATACTTGGCATAAACCCTGAAGATATAATCGGCAAGCATTATACTGAACTGTTAACCGCGGAAGACAAATCAGACTTACAAAAAAACTCAACCATACATAAACCATTTTATGCTTTATCTAATCATTACCGGCATAAAAATGGTCAACGGGTAATCACTGAATCAACCGGATTACCTATTACAGATAATGAAGGAAAATTAATAAAATGGCGTGGTGTAGATCGTGATATTACGGCACAAAAACATTCCCAGGATGCCTTAATTGTCAGTGAAAAACGCATACGTTTAATTATCGAAAGTGCGCTGAATGCCATCGTTATTATGGATTCTTATGGCATTATTAATGACTGGAACCACCATGCAGAAAAAATGTTTGGCTGGTCAAAAAAACAGGCCATAGGCCAACGCCTAGAACAACTAATCATTCCACAGCGTTTCCGCAAACAACATAAACAAGGACTGGAACACTATTTACTTAGTGGTGATGGGCCTATTTTAAATAAATTACTTGAACATACTGCCATTCGTAGAGATGGCACTGAATTTCCTGTAGAAATAAGTATCTCCCCATTAAAGCTGGGTAATGCCTTTATATTCAGTGGTTTTATACATGACATAACAGTCAGAAAACAGACTGAACACGACATACGTCAAGCTCAGGTTAACTTAGCCTATGCACAAAGTGAAATGGATATTGCCCGACGTATACAGTCATCTCTATTTCCGTCTAAAGCTATCAAAACGGATGATTTTGAAATCACCGGCTTTTGTTTACCTGCTGAGCAAGTGGGCGGCGATTATTTTGATTATTTCTATAGGGACAAAGAAAATCTGGATATTGTTATGGCTGATGTTTCAGGCC
>WTAG01000536.1 GCA_013139755.1 Methylomarinum sp.
TAGCCGGCAAATGCGGCCGCTAACCCGAGTCGTGATACAGCGATAGCTGCATTAGCGGCAGGCCCACCGCCACAACCAATCAGGTTGTTTGCAAAAATCTTTTCATCAGTCTCAGGATGTTTCTCTACCGAGAAAACCTGGTCATAACAGGCATGCCCCACACATAGTACGTCTGTTTCAATTGAATATTTAGCCATGCCTTATAAAATCAGATGTTTTTTGGCAGTAACCAATGCATTAACTTCTAGTCGATTAGATAATGTTATGTCTTTAAACCCAATATGTTCCAGTTGTTGTAAAGCTTTGCTTTCTCTCATTACATGATTTTCAGATTCATCGCTAAATAAATGAATAATCCAGTGTTCTAATACATCCAGTTTGTTGAGCTTGGTTAACACTTTAAAGTACCCGGCAATCTCTTGCTGAATGGTTTGTGTATGCTTTGATATATCGTCTAGACCATATCTGTCGCCATTAACAAATTGACCGCCACTTTTTAATACCCGATAAATTTCCCTGAGCAGATCTTCTCTATACGAGGCTTCAAAATTATGTAAAGTATAAGCAGAGGCAACTATATCGACACTATTAGCCGCCATCGCTTTAAGTGCAGTTAAAACATCATCAGCTAAAAAGCTTAACCTGCCCTCTTCTACCCATTGTTTTAAGCTGGACTTTGCTTGATTCTGCATGGTTGGTGCATTATCAATACTTAGGATAGATACCTTATCATTTGCCAGCAGCATGGAAAGTGTTGTTATCCCAGTTCCTCCGCCCAGTTCAACAACAGTTACAAGTGCACTATCTTTTGCTGGATGATGATGCTTAACTACCTCACCAACCAAGCTACTCATTTCCGTAGCTAATGGGCAGATAAGTTTTAACATGTCGTATTCCTGGCCTATAACCCCCGAAAACATGTCGATAAACTGTGCTTTATCTTTTTGTTTTTTGCTCATATGCTGCTAATTGTTCTGCTGTTGCTTCTAATTGATACTTATCTTTCCATTCACTGTAAGGCATACCATAGACTTGCTCTCTGGCATCTTCATAATCAAGTGTAACATTTTGTTCTATAGCTGAAGCTGCTAACCATTTTGCTAAACAGTTTCTACAGAACCCTGCTTGAATCATTAAATCTATGTTTTGTACTTCAGTATGATTTTGCAAATGAGACAATAAGCGCCGGAAAGCGGCCGCTTCAAGCTCAGTTTTAGTTGACTTATCCATCAATACCTCCAAAATTTAAACATTCTAGCAGAAACCCTTGGTAACTCATGTATAATTCAAAAATCATCCATTTTAATTAGTTAAAAACATGGAAATCCATAGCTCATCACTTGCTTTTATACCCGCTGGATATAAGGGAAACAATAAAAATAATGAAAGTAGTGCGTTACCAAAAGAAAAAGAAATATTAGTTGCCCCACAAAAAACGAGCCGGGTAGATAATAATTTCAAATCCGAGGATGTTAAGCTACTGTCGGATAATATAGAAAAACAAGAAAAAAACTCAACAAACACCCTCACAGCTCGCGCACTTAATGCTTATATACAAGAAAACACACAACCTTTAAAAGATCAGCGCACTAATTTAGTCTCTGGAATTGATTTTTTTGCCTAAACAACAATTAAAACCTGTTATCACCCTGAATAAAAACCTTCATGAAACAATTATTAGAATTCATCCCTGTCATTTTATTTTTTATTGCTTATAAGTTTTATGATATTTATGTAGCTACTGCAGTTGTTATCGTAGCAACAGTTATACAAGTCAGCATTACCTGGTTTAAACATAAAAAAGTGGAAACCATGCAATGGATTACATTGGGACTTATTTTAGTGATGGGTGGTGCGACACTCTATTTACAAGATGAGCAGTTTATTAAATGGAAGCTCACTATTATTGAATGGTTATTTGGCTTTGCATTTCTTGGTAGTCATTTCTTTGCCAAAAAGACTTTTGTCGAGCGAATGATGGGATCAAGCCTGGAATTACCCGCCAAAATATGGAAAAGACTAAACCTAATGTGGGCCAGCTTTTTTATCAGTGTGGGTTGTATCAATATTTATGTTATGCAAAATTACAACACAGATGACTGGGTCACCTTTAAAACATTTGGTGTACCAGCTCTTATGATGATTTTTATTGTTTTTCAACTGATTTTTATTTATAAATATATCCCCGAAAAAGAGGAATAAATATAGTGTTATATGCCATTCTTAGTGAGGATGTTGTAGACAGTCTTGAAAAAAGAAAGTCTGCACGCCCCGCACATTTAAAACGATTAGAGGATCTGCAAAATACAGGTCGGTTAATCATTGCAGGCCCCCACCCTGCTATTGATAGCAATACCCCTGGTGAAGCTGGTTTTACTGGTAGTTTAGTCATTGCTGAATTTGCCACGCTTCAAGATGCTAAAAAATGGGCTGATGTTGACCCTTATGTTGAAGCCGGCGTTTATGCAAATGTTTCAGTTAAACCTTTTAAACAAGTATTTCCCCAATGACAGCAACAACAGATCTTATCAAACAGAAATTAAATGAAGCCATTAAGCCAGAAATAATAGAGCTTATTGATGACAGTGCCGCACACGCAGGTCATGCTGGTGCAAAAGGTGGTGCCGGTCATTATAATGTAACAATCGTAGCCGAAGTATTTGAAGGTAAAACGTTAGTACAAAGACATCAGTTGGTTTATCAAGCACTTGCTGATCAAATGAAAAATGAAATCCATGCATTGGGTATTAATGCATTATCTCCCTCTGAAAACGTATAAGGAACTGAAGAAAATGAATAAAAAACTTATTCCGCTTATTTTAGCGAGTACTTCATTGTTAACAGCATGTGATGAAGCTAAAATTAGTGCTCCGGCTACTGCATCAATATCAAAAGAAGATGCCATTGCTGTTGTTAACGGGAAATATATTAGTAAAGCATCATTAGCCGCACTGGAAAGCGAATTAGCTCAACGCAGCCAAGGCCAGGCTTTCCCTAAGGAAAAATTACTTGAAGAGTTGATTCAAAGAGAATTATTAATTCAAGATGCAACTCAAAAAAAGCTTGACCAGTCAGCTGAATTTACAGAGCGCCTTGCAACAATTAAAAAATCTTTATTATCACAAGCTGCTATCCAGAACTTCTTAAAATCCAGCCCAGTAACTGATGCTGAATTAGATGCTGAATATAACAAAACTGTTGCAGGTTCTGGTACTGAATATAAAGCACGTCACATTTTAGTTAAATCTGAAGATGAAGCCAAACAACTCATTAAAGAACTTGATGGTGGTGCTGATTTTGTTGAATTGGCAAAAACCAAATCAACAGGCCCTTCTGGTCCACAAGGTGGTGATTTAGGTTGGTTTGCAGAGGGGCAAATGGTTGTACCCTTTTCTGAAGCAGTTATAGCGTTAGAAGATAATAAATACACCACGGAAGCTGTTAAAACACAATTTGGCTGGCATGTGATTTTAAGGGAAGGCTCAAGAGCACAAACACCACCACCATTTGAGTCTGTAAAAGAACAAATTCGTCCTATGTTGCAACGTCAAAAAATGCAAGATTTTATGACTAATTTACGCAAACAAGCAACTGTTGAAGTTTTGTTAAAAGCACCAACTAAAGCTGTTGAAACCGCGGTGGAAGTTGTTGAAGAAGTGAAGCCTGAAGCTACTAAAACTGTTGAAGAGGCGACAAAAGAAGCTGCTCAAGTAGTTGAAACCGCTGTAGAAACAACAGAAAAAGCTGTCGAATCAGTTGAAAAATCAGCAGATACAATTGCTAAATAACATATCAACTATTTAAGGAATCCCTGATTAAGTCAGGGATTCCTTGTCTCTCGTTGGTTTTTTTGTATCTGGATTTAATCAAAATTTCGGGTTAGCTTGCTTTTTTACCCAACAAACTACCCCGTTCTTGACTTGTAAAACTATCGCCTATCTCTCTTTAAAGCAGGCTTAAGGGTTTTCTCGGATTTCAACCCGACAAACTCCATCAGTATTTCTAATTCTTTATTATTAAGCTCGTAAGTGTCGTTAGCTCTTACATTAGTTGGTAAAATTGCAGGTCCATATCTCACACGCATCAGGCGACTTACTGTAACACCTTGTGATTCCCATAACCTTCTAACCAGACGGTTCCGACCTTCCTTTACCACCACATGAAACCATTTATTAGCCCCTTCACCAGAAAAGAATTTTAAATCATCAAAATGGGCTTTACCATCTTCCAGTTCAACACCGGCTTTTAATTGAGTAATCATTTCATCAGGCACTTCACCTAAAATTCGAACAGCATATTCTCTGTCAACTTCTCGTGACGGATGCATTAATCGGTTGGCTAATTCACCGTTGTTGGTTAGTAATAATAACCCTGAGGTATTAATATCCAGTCTACCAACAGATATCCAACGGCCAATGTCTAATTTAGGCAATTTAGAAAACACAACCGGACGACCCTGAGGGTCCCTACGAGTAACAACCTCACCTGTCGGTTTGTTATAAATCAATACGCGTGTAGGCTGTTCACCATACTTTTCCCAGTTTACCACTCGACCATTAATTTGCACTTGATCACCCAGTTTAAGGTGCTGTCCAGGAGTTACTTTTACACCATTAACACTTAAACGCCCTTCATCTATCAATCGCTCAATTTCTCTTCTAGACCCTATGCCTCCACGTGCCAAAACCTTTTGGATACGTTCACCTTTTTCAGCGGGGCTATCCTCAGGCAATTGACTTTTCTTAATGTCGGGTTTCTGAGATGGGCTCGATGGTTTGCTTTTTTTCACTGGTTTGCTCTTCAATTGTGTTCTCTTTGCTATGCTTCCGTGCAGTTTTTGGTAATGTATCTGTTGATTCAGCAGAAAAATTAATATCTTTAATTTCTTCTAATGTAGGCAACTGATCTAATGATGATAAATTAAAATAATCAAGAAATTGCTTAGTTGTCCCATATAAAGCAGGACGACCAGGCACTTCTTTATGCGCTATAACCCGAATCCACTCTCTTTCTAAAAGCGTTCGGATAATATGTGAGCTTACGCTGACCCCCCTGATATCTTCAATATCACCGCGAGTGACAGGTTGTCGGTAAGCAATAATCGACATTGTTTCTAATAGCGCCCTGGAATAACGCGGTGGTTTTTCTTCAAATAAACGCGAAACCCAATAGGAAAAACCATCTCGTACCTGAAACCGGTATCCACTTGCTAAGCGCTGTAAACCAACTGGTCTGGGTGCATAGTCTTCTATAATCGAATCTATTGCAGTTTGTATGTCCTGTAGCTCAGGTCTTTCAAGTTCAGGGTAGATTGCTTGAACCTGTTTTATGGTCATAGGCTTATCGGCTGCGAATAAAACAGCCTCAACGATTTGTTTAGTGTCCATATTTAATTCTATTGGATCCCGAGTTCCATACTCTGTATTTTGATTAGCTTCTAGCGCTAATTTTTGCTTTAGCTCTGCAATCAATCCTGGTTTTAGTTCTGCTTCCAGTTTTTTTCTTAGCTCAGCTTCTATCTTTGGTTTTAGTTCTACTTCTAATCTTTTGACTAAATCCCGCTCATTTTTTGTTTTTAATTCTACTTCTTGCTGCTTTTGATGTTTTGTTAATGTTTCTATATTAACAACAGTTTCTTTCGTCTTTTTTGGCTTTATTCTTTTTGCTTTAGGTTTGACTATTTCTGCATCAATTACTGGTTTTTGCTCTAACTCGTAATTCGGCAAAGGGTTCGGACTGGATGATTTCGATAAATCCTTCTTTACTGAGCTCGAGGATGGCAAGAAACGAGACAACCACCCCTCCTTTTCCTTCTGTTCGGGTAAATAACGCTGAGAAAGCGAGGCTATCTGGCCTGTTAAGTTTTTCCAAAATGGCTGCCATTCGTTCACGGACTGATAGGGGCTCTTTAGTTATTTGATGATGGCTTAGTTGTTCCACATGTTTAAGCACGTTTTGAAATGCTAACAAAATATCTTTCAACGCTACATCGGGCTGTTTTTTTATTACATTAATATCTGATACTTCCACCATAGTATCAAAAATATCTCTTTCATACCTGGGCAACTGCTCAATCTCTTCTGCTGCTTTTTTTATACACTCATATTCTTGCAGTTTTCTAATTAAGAAAGCCCTGGGATCGTCTTCATCTTCCTCGACATCTTTCTGTCTTGGTAGTAGCATTCTGGATTTAATCTCAGCCAATAATGCTGCCATTAATAAATATTCTGCGGCTAGTTCTAAATTCAGCTCACTCATCATCTCAATATAGCTAATATATTGGGTAGTGATATGAGAAATAGGAATATTCAGAATATCTAAATTTTGCTTCCTGATTAAATATAATAAAAGGTCCAAAGGACCTTCAAATGCATCTAAACAGACTTTAAGGGCATCTGGTGGAATATATAAGTCTTCAGGCATATCCAAAAATGGAGAACCTTCAACTAAAGCAATCGGTAGCTCAAGCGTTTCAATACTGTTTGATTCAACCTTTAATTCTGCCACGTGCCCTCTAATTGGTTATTATCAATTACAAACCAGCCAAACTAAAAAATAATTTCTGAGCATAAAACATAGGGTTACCTAATATATAACCTAACCCGCCACTCCAAAGTAAAATCAATAAAATAACAAAACCAAAGCGTTCTAAACGATTATATTGCCAAGCCAGTTTATCCGGCAAAACCCCCGATACTATGCGACTGCCATCAAGAGGAGGAATAGGTATTAAATTAATTAAAGCTAAAACCAGATTAATCGAAATACCAGCCACGCCCATATAAATCAAAGGCAAAGACACAACTTCCACCTCAATAATTACACCTAAACGTACGATTAAGGCCCACATAATTGCCATCAATAAATTAGCGACTGGCCCTGCTAAGGCGACGATAGCCATTGATTTTTTTGGGTTCTTAAAATTCCTAGGGTCTACAGGAACCGGTTTTGCCCAGCCAAAAATAAATCCAGTAGATGATAATAATAGTAACCCCGGAATAATAATGGTTCCCAGTAAATCGATATGCTTAAAAGGATTTAATGTTAATCGCCCCAGCATTGATGCTGTTTTATCCCCTTGTTTTTTTGCTACCCAACCATGCGCAACTTCATGCACAGTAATGGCGAAAATAACAGGTAATACCCACACCACGATACGCTGAATTAAGGAAAGTTCATTCATCATGATAATGAACCCAACATAGGTGCTTGACCAATTCCCTGCCTTAGAATTCCAATATCACTATCAATACAGTTAATTATGGTAGTTTCTTGAGGTTCTATGACCCCAAAATCAATAATCAGGTCTAACTCATGCTCTAGTTTTTCTCTAATATCATACGGATCAGTTTCTGCCGTTGTTGCATTAGGCAAGATGAGTGATGTTGTACATAATGGCTCGTCTAACTCATCAACAATTAGCTGGACAACATTGTTATCAGGCACACGAATACCGATAGTCTTTTTCTTAGGGTGCTGAAGGCGTTTAGGCACGTCTTTAGTTGCATTTAAAACAAATGTAAAAGGCCCTGGCGTTAATGATTTAATCAACCTGTAAGCGTCGTTATCTATTTTTGTAAAATTAGAAACATGAGCCAGATCTTTACAAATTAAAGTAAAATTGTGGCTATCATTTAATTGACGTATCTGCCTGATTTTATCTAACGCACGCTTATCGCCAATTTGGCAGGCTAATGCATAAGATGAATCCGTTGGCAGTACAATCACGCCCCCATTGCGCAAAATATCAACAGCTTGATGAATCAAACGTTGCTGTGGGTTCTCTGGGTGAATTTGAAAATATTGAGCCATCGGATATAGCGTACATGCATTGATCAAAAGAGGCTATTGTACCCTATCTTTCTGATTCTTTTTTTGCGACTTTGTCACGTAAATAGACTGGCATCGCTTTTTCTACATCAACAGCTTTGTTTTGATTAAATCCTATAACACCTAAGTCAGCAATTGCTGAGGCTCTTGGTAAATGATCCACTTCAATATCTAGTATCAAAGCTCCCAAACGATCTGTTAACTGCTGTTGATAAACACCCCAGCCAGAGCCTATCCCTACACCCTGTATGCTTGGAATAACGACATTTTCTGCTAAAGTGACCGCCTCTTCTCCGATTAATTCAGCATAGCCTTGGCTGTTTTTTTGATAAGCAGCCCAGAATATTTCGCCCATACGTGCATCCATTGCTGTGTATGCACAATCTTTGTCTGTGTTTTTAAGATAATGTTGGGCAATAGCCGCTAAAGTTGAAACAGGCACAACGGGTAGATCAGCACCTAGAGCGATACCCTGAATAATCCCTGTCGATATTCTAACCCCTGTAAAAGACCCTGGCCCGCGACTAAAAGCTAATGCATCCAGTTGCTGAGGCTTTAATTGCGCATCGGCAAGTAAAGAATCAATCATGGGTAAAATCAATTTAGTATGTTTTCTTGGTGCAATCTCAAAAAGCTCCTTCACCTCACCATCTATATGTAGGGCGGCTGAACACGCTTCGGTTGATATTTCTACTGCTAATAATTTCACGCTTTCACTCATCTTTATTATGTTTTTCATCTTGTATGCGGAAAAACTCACGCACACCTTCAATTTCTCTGGTTCTTTTCATCGCTGGTACGCTATTTAAAAACATGTGGCCATAAGCACGTTTTAATAAGCGCGGGTCACACACCATCAAAACACCGCTATCATTGACATCACGAATC
>WTAG01000274.1 GCA_013139755.1 Methylomarinum sp.
ATACCAAACCAGTGTACTGATAAAAAAACCAATATTGCCAGTGCAGAAGTGACCGATAGGTCGCCGGTTGGTGAGTGTAACCATGGAATCAATCCGACCAAATTGGTAATAACCAAAAACACCCATAATGTGGCAATAAAGGGCATGATTAGGCGGCCATGTTCGGGCGCGACCTCTAAAATAGCTTGTTCGATAGTCTCAAAAATAGCCTCTATCACTGTTTGCACACCACTGGGGAGCATTTTTATTTGTCGGGTCGCCAGCCAGACCAGACTGATAATAAACAACATAACCCCCCAGGTAGTGATCACAGACTCATGAATAGTCAACATGCCAACAGTTAAAAAATACGCTTCATTCATTATGTTAATCCTGTTGTTTAATTAACAGATAGACATTGATTGAGCCTATGAGCACGCCCAGCAGCAACAAACTCAAAGTCCAGCGCATAGAGTAACCGTCAACCATGTTATCCAGCCAAAGCCCTAAATAGGCACCGCCGATGACCGGCAGAACCAGTACCAGACCCAGTGTACCAAGATATAAAGTTTGCGCCAGAATGCTAGGTTGTTCCCGACGGGCTTTTTTAATCCGTTTGATTTGATTATCAATCTGTCTTTGTAAGCGCTGTTTGTGATTCATGCTAATTACTCGTTTTGCTTTTGTAGATTCCAAAGCCTGAGCAGCATTGATCGTTCCATTTTCTGTAGACTGCTGCGGGTTGCAGTTAGTGTTTCTTCTTCAGCTAACAACTGTTGCTTTAGTAAATCACTGATTCGTTCAAAATCGTTATCGATCAGGAAATGCCGGGTGCTGATGCTCAATTCGTTATCATTGAAGTACAGTACACCGCCAGGTAGAGCAAGATAATGCCAGTCATCGTTTTGCAGACGATAACGGAACAGACCGAAGACCAGTGTGGACATAAATCGGGCATGATGAGCTTGAAGGCCAAAACTACCATTGGCATCTTCACCGACAAAGGACGTCACGTTTTCAATACGTTGCTGCTGGGTGGCATCATAAAGTTGCAGGGCAAAAGTGTTCACAGTTTCTCCTGCATACTGCCACGCATATAACATTGCTGTTCAGGAATATCATCGTACTTGCCTTGTAAAAAAGCTTCACAATCGGTTAACGTCTGTTCCAGTGGTACCGATACACCTTGTTGTCCTTGTTGCGCGAGTACCTTAAATGGTTGCGTCAGATAGCGTTGCAGTTTACGCGCGCGCATGACAATCCGGCGGTCGACCTCCGATAGTTCCTCTATACCTAGCATGGCGATAATATCTTCCAGCTCACGATAGCGAGCCAGATGTTCGCGTACGCCTTCAGCTATCAGGTAATGACGTTCACCCAGCGCGTGCTTATCCATCAGTTTGCTGCTAGAGCGTAATGGGTCGACGGCAGGATAAATACCTTTGCTGGCTTGATCTCTGGACAGAATGACGATGGTATCAAGGTGACTAAGAATGGCACTGACCGCTGGGTCGGTCATGTCGTCTGCAGGTACATAAACTGCCTGTACTGAGGTAATGTTGCCGCGACGGGTGGAAAGGATACGGTCCTGCAATTCAGCAACTTCGGTACTTAAAGTCGGTTGATAGCCAACGGTGGCAGGCATGCGCCCAAGCAGACTAGAAATTTCACTGCCGGCCTGAACAAAGCGGAATACGTTATCCATCACAAATAGCACTTCTTTTTGCAGGGTGTCGCGCAAATATTCGGCATAGGTGAGTGCCGACAAACCTACGCGGAAACGTACACCGGGAGATTCGTGCATTTGCCCGAATACCATCAGCGTGTCTTGCATGACACCAGCCTGTTGCATTTCTTTCCAGAGTTCATGAGCCTCACGTATACGCTCACCAACCCCAGCAAACACAGAAACACCTTGGTGAATAGCGGAAACAGCATGGATAAACTCCATCACCAGTACCGTTTTGCCAACGCCAGCTCCACCAAATAAGCCTGTTTTGCCACCTTTAACGAACGGACAGAGTAAGTCGATTACCTTAATACCCGTTTCCAGGATGCCACTGATACCAGTGGTCTCATAAAGAGCCGCCGGTTTAGCATGAATATTACGAAATTCTTGTTGCGGTAGTTCCGGCAGTCCATCGAGTGGTTCACCAAAAATATTCAACAAGCGGCCAAGATATTGCTTGTCCACCGGTACATGTAATGGCGCTCCCGTATCGTAAACCACCATTCCTCGGCTAAGACCGGCAGTACCGTGTAGTGTGATGGCACGGACATGTCGCTGATCCAGATGCTGATGCACCTCAAATAGAAATGAAGTGTGATCAAAATAGGTGCACAATGCCTGACGCAGCGGCGGTAGCTGTTTGCAATCAATGGTCACAACCGGGCCGTGGACTTCGGCAATGACGCCTATGGCAATCTGTTGGTTTTTGGTTAGTCCATCCACTCAGCTTGGTTCCTGTTGAAATTGACAAAGTGTTAATCTTGCATTTTTTATGGTAACACTATCTTTGTAGCCTTAATGCAGCATGCGGAATCAAGGATTCAAAGTAAAACCTTGATTCCACTTCGTTTCATCAAGGCTACGAAAAACATAACTTAACGATTGTGATGTTATGATGAAAATCCATCATAGCCCCGTTGCTAATACCGGAAAAAGCCCTTTTAATCCATCGGCAATAAACTCAACAGCCAGAGCGGCAATAATCAAACCCATCAGGCGTGTAAAAACATTAATTCCAGTAAGACTGATATGTCTGCTCAACCATGGAATACTCGCCAGTACTCCCCATAAGATTAAAATTATCAGGATAATAATCAGCATCATCATCAAATAATGATTTATATCTGAGCCTCTATTTGCGTAAAGTATCACAGCGCTGATTGCTCCTGGCCCTGCCAGTAAAGGGACTGATAGTGGCACTACAGCAACAGACTCTTTAGTTTCTCTTTCTTTTATTTCCTGTTGGGTCTGTACTGTTTCACTGATTTTCCCATGCAACATGGAAATTGCCATCATCATCAATAGAATGCCTCCAGCAACCTTAAAGGAATTGATAGTAATGCCAAAATAATACAATAAATATTCGCCTAAAAATAATGATACTAAAAGAATGGAAATAACAGTAAAGACCACTGTAGTCACTATTTTTTTTAGTTCCTTCTGACTGCTTCCAGAGGTAAGTGTAAAAACTATAGGAACTACAGCTAACGGATCAAGCACTGCCAAAAGCCCGATGAAGATTTTCATGTATTCTGTATGTTCAAGCATAGCGACTCACTTCTGTTTAGATTCGGGAACTGGAATTCATTTTTACATTATCCTTAGTCCGAATGGTTTTATTGGCTTTGATTTTCCGTAGCACCACTTTTTCAATTTCAACCAGAGGCAATACCGAAAAAGCGATCAAAGTGATCCAGAACCATTGTTCTACATTGATTGAAACTGTACCAAACAACATCTGCATTGTTTCCAGATAAGTAAAGGCCAGTTGAAACAGTATCAATGTAAATGCGGCTATTAAGGCATAGCGATTGCCGATAATGCCTTGTGCATTGAGTATGGATGCTTCAATTTTACGCGAATTGAACAGGTAGAAAATTTCAAACATGACCAGCGTATTGACAGCAACTGTTCGTGCGTGCTCTATGGTTTCGCCATGTATGTGTTCCCATAAGAACAAGCCGAAAGTACCTGTGACAATGATCAAAGACACAAAAACTATACGCCAGATTAAAAAAGCTGTGAGTAACGGCTCCTTGGGGTTACGTGGTGGCCGCGACATCACATTGGTCTCTGATGGTTCAAATGCCAGTGTTAAAGCCAGCGTGACTGCCGTAATCATATTAACCCAAAGAATCTGCACTGGTGTTATTGGCAACATTGTACCCATAAGGATAGCCGCCATAATAATTAGTGCTTCTCCGCCATTGGTGGGCAGGATGAATAAAATAGCTTTTTTAAGATTGTCGTGAACCGTACGTCCCTCCAGCACAGCATGTGCCAGCGAAGCAAAATTATCATCTGCCAGTACCATTTCCGCGGCTTCCTTGGCGGCTTCGGTGCCTTTTTTACCCATTGCCGTACCGACATCGGCGCGTTTCAGAGCCGGTGCATCGTTAACTCCGTCGCCGGTCATCGCCACAATATGACCATTAGCTTGCATGGCTTTGACCAAACGCAATTTGTGCTCTGGACTGGAACGGGCAAATATATTGATTTCACTAACTGACTGCTGTAGTTCTGTATCAGATAAGTTTTCGATTTCATGCCCAGC
>WTAG01000391.1 GCA_013139755.1 Methylomarinum sp.
CAATGTTTCATACTGCTCGCCTTCAGAATCTGTAATAACAACGCGCTGCTTACCTTTAGTCTCCTTACCAAAAGATATCATTCCTGTTGCTTCTGCAAGTATTGCTGGATCCTTTGTTTTACGAGCCTCAAATAAATCGGCTACTCGCGGCAGACCACCTGTAATATCCCTAGTTTTACTTGATTCCTGTGGAATTCTGGCCAAAACATCACCAACCATTACTTCACCACCATCTTTTATACCCGCAATCGCTCCTGCAGGTAAAAAGTATTGAGCAGGAATATCAGTGCCTGATAAGTTAATTCCTTCACCTTGTGCGTCAACCAATCTTACCATTGGTCTTAGCTCCTTACCTGCCGCACTTCTTTGCTTAGGATCGGTTACTACGAGAGAGGTCAAACCCGTCACATCATCTGATTGCTCCTGTACAGTGACACCATTAACAAAGTCAATCAACTGAATAGATCCATTCACTTCTGTAACAACTGGATGCGTATGCGGATCCCAATTAACAATAATGTCACCTGTATTTACCGCACTTCCCTCAGCAACTGACAATACCGAACCATATGGAATCTTATAGCGCTCACGCTCTCTTCCATAACCATCCATTACACCAACCTCACCTGAACGAGATACAGCAACAAGATGACCATCTTTATTTTTAACTGTTTTCAAGTTACTCAGCTTAATTGTACCCGCTGACTTCACTTGTACATTACTAATCGCAGCCGACCTGGATGCCGCACCGCCAATATGGAAAGTACGCATGGTTAACTGAGTTCCTGGCTCACCAATTGATTGTGCCGCAACAACACCAACCGCTTCACCAATATTGATCATATGCCCACGACCTAAATCACGACCGTAACACTTAGCACATATGCCTTGACGTGTTTCACAGGTAATTACAGAGCGCACCAACAAACGGTCTATACCGTTATCTTCAAGCAAGGATACCATCGACTCATCAATCATTGTTCCTGAAGGAATAATGACATTTTCATCTTTTTGATCCAACACATCATTAACAACAACCCTTCCTAGCACACGCTCAGATAGAGGCTCAACAACATCACCACCCTCAATAATTGGTGTCATGGTCAAGCCTTTATTTGTCCCACAATCAATAGTAGAAACCACTAAATCTTGTGCAACATCAACTAATCTACGCGTTAAATACCCTGAGTTAGCAGTTTTTAGAGCCGTATCAGCCAAACCTTTACGAGCCCCATGAGTTGAGATGAAATACTGTAGTACATCAAGACCCTCACGGAAATTAGCCGTAATAGGCGTCTCAATAATAGAACCATCAGGTTTCGCCATTAAGCCACGCATACCTGCCA
This sequence comes from Methylomarinum sp., assembly GCA_013139755.1. Next base: position 1,347 of record WTAG01000391.1, read on the forward strand.
ACTGACGAATCTGAGCCGCAGAACCCCTAGCACCAGACTCAGCCATCATAAATACCGAGTTAAAAGACTTCTGCTTAACGTTTTCACCCGCAGCATTCACTGTATCCTCTTCACCCAAGCCTTCCATCATGACTTTAGCAACCTGCTCATTAGCATGAGACCAAATATCAACAACTTTGTTATATCGCTCACCATCTGTTACCAGACCTGATGAGTACTGACTTTGGATTTCACGAACTTCAACTTCAGCAGCCTCAAGAATTCCACTTTTCTTTTCTGGTATCTCCATATCTTCAATACCAAATGAAACACCAGACCTTGTTGCATATTTAAAACCCAGGTACATGATTTTATCAGCTAGCATCACCGTATCTTTATTACCCAGATGACGATAGCTGTAGTTAATTAGTTTTGATATGTTCTTTTTAGTCATATCAACATTAACCACATCAAAAGGCATGCCATCAGGCACAATCGCCCAAATTAGCGCACGACCAACCGTTGTCTCGTATCGTTTACTGCGTTCAACCAACTCACCATCATCATTTCTGATTTTTTCAGTAACTCGAAATTGTATTTTTGTCTGCAGTTCGACAGCCTTACTATCTAAAGCTTTATTAACCTCATCCAAGTCAACAAAAACACTACCTTCACCAGTCGCATTGATTTTTTCACGCGTAATATAATACAAACCCAATACCACATCCTGAGATGGGTTAATAACAGGCTCACCATTCGCAGGTGATAAAATATTATTTGTCGCCATCATCAATATTCTGGCTTCAAGCTGAGCTTCAATTGATAAAGGAATGTGCACCGCCATCTGATCACCATCAAAGTCAGCATTAAATGCACCACAAACAAGTGGATGCAGCTGAATAGCCTTACCTTCGATCAAAGTCGGCTCAAAAGCCTGAATACCTAATCTATGCAAAGTTGGCGCACGGTTAAGCATAATCGGATGCTCACGAATCACATCTTCAAGTATATCCCAAACTTCTGCACCTTCACGCTCAACCATTTTCTTTGCCGCTTTAATGGTTGTAGCTAGACCACGAAATTGTAACTTACTAAATATAAAAGGCTTAAATAACTCCAAAGCCATTTTCTTTGGTAAACCACACTGATGTAATTTAAGTGTTGGCCCTACAACAATTACTGAACGACCAGAATAATCAACACGCTTTCCTAATAAGTTCTGTCTAAAACGTCCTTGCTTACCCTTAATCATATCGGCTAATGATTTAAGAGGTCTTCTATTGGTTCCTGTAATTGCACGACCACGACGGCCATTATCTAACAAGGCATCTACTGATTCTTGCAACATCCGCTTTTCATTGCGAACAATAATATCGGGGGCATTAAGATCTAATAAGCGCCCTAAACGGTTATTTCTGTTAATAACACGACGATATAAATCATTTAGGTCTGACGTTGCAAAACGTCCGCCATCAAGTGGCACTAAAGGACGCAATTCAGGTGGTAATACCGGCAATACTGTCATAATCATCCATTCAGGACGATTACTAGAAGCAACTAATGATTCAATAACCTTCAGACGCTTGGAGTATTTTTTAATTTTTGTTTCTGAATTTGTTGAATTGATCTCTTCGCGAAGAATATTAATTTCCTCTTTAAGATCAATAGACTTCAATAAATCATAGACAGCCTCAGCACCCATCTTTGCATCAAATTCATCACCATGCTCTTCAATAGCGTTCAGATACTCTTCGTCAGTTAGCAATTGGCCACGCTCTAATGGTGTTAAACCTGGATCAAGAACCACGAATGATTCAAAATATAACACCCGCTCTATTCCTCGCAAAGTCATATCCAATAACAATGCAATTCTTGATGGCAACGATTTTAAAAACCAAATATGAGCAACAGGGCTTGCTAAATCAATATGCCCCATTCTTTCACGTCTGACTTTAGAGATTGTAACTTCAACGCCACATTTCTCACAAATCACACCGCGATGCTTTAATCTTTTGTATTTTCCACACAAACATTCATAGTCACTAACTGGCCCAAAAATCTTTGCACAAAAAAGACCATCACGCTCTGGCTTAAAAGTACGGTAATTAATTGTTTCCGGTTTTTTTACCTCACCATATGACCATGAACGAATCATGGCTGGCGACGCTAATCCAATCCGAATGGCATCAAAGTCTTCATTACGACCTTGACGTTTTAAAAAATTCATCAAATCTTTCAAGAGCTTGTCCTCTTTTCTTTTTACCTGGCTATTGCCGAGTATGGCTAATAAATAAATCTACTGTTTGAGTTATTTTTGTTCTAACTCAATATTTACAGCCAATGAGCGTATTTCTTTAAGCAATACATTAAATGATTCAGGCATACCTGCATCCATTGAGTGATTGCCATCAACAATATTTTTATACATTTTTGTACGACCATTTACATCATCTGATTTCACAGTCAACATTTCTTGCAATGTATATGCTGCACCATAAGCCTCAAGCGCCCAGACCTCCATTTCTCCAAAACGCTGGCCACCAAATTGTGCCTTACCACCTAGCGGCTGCTGAGTAACCAAACTATATGGCCCATTTGAACGAGCATGCATCTTATCATCAACCAAATGATTCAATTTCAGCATATACATATAGCCGACAGTAACTTCACGCTCAAATGGTTCACCCGTTAAGCCATCATACAATCGTATTTGACCATGCTCAGGAAGATCAGCCAACTTCAACATATTTTTGATTTCAGCTTCAGTTGCCCCATCAAAAACAGGCGTTGCCATTGGCACACCCGCTACCAAGTTAGCAGCCATTCCCATGATCTCTTTATCCGAAAAGGAATCAAGGTCTTCTTGTCTACCGCTACTATTATATATTTTATCTAAAAATCCACGTATCTCTTGAACTTTAGATTGAGCCTCTAACATTTTGCCTATTTTAATTCCAAGACCTTTAGCAGCCCAGCCCAAATGTGTTTCCAGTACCTGCCCAACATTCATTCGAGATGGCACGCCTAGTGGGTTCAATAAGATATCTACTGGATTTCCATCGGCAGTATATGGCATATCTTCAACAGGAACAATTTGGGATATAACCCCCTTATTACCATGACGACCCGCCATCTTGTCACCAGGCTGAATACGTTTTTTAACAGCCAAATAAACTTTAACCATTTTCAAAACACCTGGAGCCAGATCATCCCCCATGGTGATTTTTGTACGCTTAGATTCAAATCGCTCATCAAAATCTTTACGTTGCTGCTCAATTTGTGCTGCAACAGATTCTAATTGAACATTAATATCTTCATTTTGTACTTTTAATTTTAGCCAATCAGATTTAGTCAACTCGTCTAGATGCTCTTTTGTCAGCTCTGTACCTTTCTTCAGAGCCCCCATACCAGCATCAGTCTTCTGACCAAGCAACATAAGAGCAACACGCTCAAAAATATCAGCTTCAACAATTTTCAACTGATCATCTAAGTCTTTTTTATAGCGTTTGATTTCTGCTTCTTCAATTTCTAATGCTCGCTTATCTTTTGGCACGCCATCACGGGTAAAGACTTGAACATCAATAACTGTTCCACGAATACTACCAGGCACTCTCAAAGAAGTATCTTTTACATCCGCTGCTTTTTCACCAAAGATTGCTCTTAGCAATTTTTCCTCAGGTGTCAGTTGGGTCTCACCTTTTGGCGTAACCTTACCAACGAGAATATCACCACCTTTAACTTCCGCACCAACGTAAACAATGCCTGATTCATCTAATTTAGATAAAGCTTCTTCGCTTACATTTGGAATATCAGCTGTAATTTCTTCTGGACTATGCTTGGTTTCACGCGCAACACATGTTTTTTCTTCAATGTGAATTGTAGTAAAACGGTCTTCTTTAACAACTCTTTCTGAAACGAGAATCGAATCCTCATAGTTGTAGCCATTCCAAGGCATAAAGGCAATTAGCATATTTTGACCCAATGCTAATTCACCAATATCTGTCGATGGACCATCAGCAAGAATATCACCAGAATTTACTGTATCACCTGGCATAACCAAGGGCTTTTGGTTAATACATGTGTTTTGGTTTGATCGTGTGTATTTAGTTAAATTATAAATATCTACACTAGGAACACCTTCAATGGTTTCAGCTTCATTAACCTTAACAACCACTCTAGCCGCATCAACAGTTTCAATAACGCCACCACGCTTAGCAACAACTGCAACACCGGAATCTTTTGCTACTACTCGCTCCATACCAGTACCAACCAAGGGCTTCTCAGCACGCAATGTTGGAACAGCTTGACGCTGCATGTTTGAACCCATTAGAGCCCTGTTCGCATCATCATGCTCTAAAAATGGAATAATAGATGCCGCAACAGATACAATCTGTTTAGACGATACATCCATATATTGCACTTTATCAGATGTTGCTAATGTAAACTCGTCCTTATGACGCGCAGCAACCAAGCCTTCAACTAATCGACCATTTTCATCTATAGCAACACTCGATTGAGCAATTACAAAATCACCCTCTTCAATTGCAGATAAATAATCAACCTGATCAGTCACCATACCGTCGTTTACTTTTCTATAAGGTGTTTCAAGAAAACCATAAGAATTTGTACGCGCATAGACAGACAAAGAGTTAATCAAACCAATATTTGGTCCCTCAGGTGTTTCAATAGGACAAACACGTCCGTAATGCGTTGTATGTACATCTCGCACCTCAAAGCCAGCTCTTTCTCTCGCAAGACCACCCGGACCTAATGCTGAAACCCTTCTTTTATGGGTAACCTGAGACAATGGATTGTTCTGATCCATAAATTGCGATAATTGGCTAGAACCAAAAAATTCTTTTACCGCAGCAGAAACAGGTTTTGCGTTAATTATTTCTTGCGGCATATAGCCTTCAGAATCAGCAAGCGTCAAGCGCTCTCTAACAGCTCTCTCAACCCTTACCAAACCAACTCGGAATTGGTTTTCTATCATGTCACCCACAGAACGAACACGCCTGTTCCCTAGATGGTCAATATCATCAACAGTACCATTACCATTTCTAATATCTATCAATTCTTTTAATACATCAACAATGTCATCATTGCTTAGTACGCCTTCACCTTCCGACTCGTCCCGACCTAAACGACGATTAAATTTCATTCGTCCTACGGCTGACAAGTCATAACGATCTGATGTAAAAAATAAATTTGCAAATAAATTTTCAGCAGAATCTTTTGTAGGCGACTCACCTGGTCGCATCATTCGGTAAATTTCTACCAAAGCTTCCAATCTATTGGTAGATGAATCCAGCTTCATTGAATTAGATATGAAAGCACCTCGATCCAAATCATTAACATACAGCACTTCAAAATCAGAAACACCGGCATCTACAATCTGTTGAAAAGACTCTTCGCTAATTTCATCATTAACGCTTGCAACTAATTCACCCGTTGATTCATCAATGATGTTATGCGCTAATATTTTTCCGTACAAATATTCCTTAGGTACATCAATCTCAGTGACACCTAATTTGGTCATTTTCCTGATGTGCTTGGCAGTTACTCTACGCCCTTCCTCGACGAGAACCTCACCATCGTATTTAATATCAAATACTGCCATTTCCCCGCGTAAACGCTCAGGAATAACATGGAATTTGATACTATCAGCACTTAAGGTAAATTTATTCGTTTCGAAGAACATGCTGATCATTTCTTCGTTATCGTACCCTAAGGCTCTTAATAAAATCGTTGCTGGAATCTTGCGACGTCTATCAATCCTGACAAACACAGCATCTTTATGATCAAATTCAAAATCCAACCATGAACCACGGTATGGTATTACTCTGGCGTTAAACAACAACTTACCAGACGAATGTGTTTTTCCTTTATCATGATCAAAGAAAACACCAGGTGATCTATGTAACTGAGAAACAATAACTCGCTCTGTACCATTAATTACAAAAGTACCATTATCAGTCATTAGTGGAAGCTCACCCATGTAAACTTCTTGCTCTCTAATATCTTTAACAACCTTAGCTGAAACTGGGGCGTCTTTATCATAGATAACTAAACGCACAAGCACACGCAATGGAGCTGCGAACGTAGCACCACGCTGCTGACACTCCCTTACATCAAAGGTTGGCTCACCTAATCTATACTTTACATATTCAAGAACTGCATAACCCGAGTGACTAACAATTGGAAATACACTGCCAAATGCGCCGTGTAAACCACGCTCCAATCTTTTTTTAGGCTCAATACCTGACTGTAAAAAACTGGCATACGAGTCAATTTGAGTGGCCAAAAGATAGGGAACTTCAAGTACTTCTGTACCTTTCCCAAAGTTATTACGAATACGCTTTTTTTCGGTAAAAGAATAGGTCATATTGCTTTCATACCTTCAATCAAGGATTGTTTAATATATGTTTGAATCAATATTAAGAACATTGATTCAAACAAGAGTTTCTGAAACAGTAAAAGGCCGGCGACAAATATGTCACCAGCCCTACCGTTCAAGACTTAGATGTGCTCGAACTAATTAAAACGTCTATTTCTTACACGCCTTCTAAATCTTTCATCAATCAAGTTTATTTGACTTCAGCAGAAGCACCTGCTTCTTCAAGTACTTTAACTGTTTCTTCAGCGTCAGTTTTGCTCACGCCTTCTTTAATTGCTGTTGGTGCACCTTCAACTGCTGCTTTCGCTTCTTTAAGGCCTAAACCTGTAATGCCGCGAACCGCTTTAATTACAGAAACTTTGTTAGCACCAAATGATGTCATGATAACATCAAATTCAGTTTGTTCTACACCAGCAGCAGCTTCGCCACCAGCAGCAGGAGCGGCCGCTGCAACTGCAGCTGTTACTCCAAATTTTTCTTCCATCGCTGAAATTAAATCAACGATTTCCATAACAGTCATGTTTGATACTGCTTCTAAAATGTCTTCTTGTGAGATTGCCATTTTTGATATTCCTCTAAAATAATAGGTTTTTACTGATTGTGAAGTTTATGCCGCTTCAACTTCTGATTCTTGCTTTTGGTCTCTAAGAGCAGCCAATGTACGAGCCAGTTTACCAACTGGAGCTTTCATTACTGCCATAATCAAACTGATACCTTCGTCGCGTGTAGGCATACTTGCCAAGCGCGCTAACTCAGAAACATCTAGTGATTGACCATCAAATCCAATGACTTTAGGAACTAACTTGTCATTGCTTTTTGCAAAATCATTAATTAATCGCGCTGCTGCACCAGGTGCTTCCATTGAAAAAGCAAGAATCAAAGGACCTTTCAATCCATCTTGCATACATTCAAAGTCAGTTCCTGCTATAGCTCGTTTTGCCAAAGAGTTTTTAACCACTCTTAAGTAAACACCAGTATCTCTTGCTGTATTACGCAATTGTGTTAATTCAGATACTGTCAGACCACGATATTCAGCTGCAACTGCAGATAATGCTTTTTGAGCATATTGCGCAACTTCATCAACAACTACCTTTTTGCCATCTAGGTTTAATGCCACAGATTACCTCCGGTAATTTATCCAGACTCTCGTCCGGATTAAACAAAACGCATTCTTTCGAATGCTCCTTACGGTTCCTTACCTATAACACCGGTAAAGCTTCCGCCTACGTTGGCTTATAGTAAAACTATAATTTATGCCATTAGCACCAACGGTCTTTGACGGTTGCCAAACCGGCAACCCAAAGTTTTCTTTATACTTCTATAGTGCTTTGATCAATCCACAAACCAGGCCCCATTGTTGAAGAAATAACAACCTTCTTCAAATAGATACCTTTAGCAGAAGAAGGCTTAGCTTTCTTCAAATCTGAGATTAAAAATTCAAGATTCTGTTTAACAGATGCCTCATCAAATGACACTTTACCTATTGAACAGTGAATGATTCCACCTTTATCTGTACGATAACGAACCTGACCAGATTTTGCATTTTTAACTGCTGTCGCAACATCTGGAGTTACTGTTCCTACCTTAGGGTTTGGCATCAAACCTCTTGGGCCAAGAATTTGCCCCAACTGACCGACCACTCGCATTGCATCAGGTGATGCAATTACAACATCAAAATCCATTTGACCTTTTTTAACTTGATCAGCTAAATCATCCATACCGACAATATCAGCACCGGCTTCTTTAGCTGCATCAGCATTAGGGCCTTGCGTAAAAACAGCCACTCGAACTGTTTTACCTGTTCCGTTTGGCAATACAGAAGCACCACGTACGTTTTGATCAGATTTTCTTGAATCCACACCCAAAACAACACTTACATCAAGTGCCTCATCAAATTTTGAGTTAGCAAACTCTTTTAATATAGCAATGCTGTCAGATATTGAATATTGTTTGCTTTTATCAACTTTAGCTGCCAGTAACTTTGCTTTCTTAGATAACTTAGCCATTTACAAACCCTCCACATCCAGACCCATGCTACGTGCACTGCCTGCTATTATTTTTACTGCCGCATCCATATCTGCCGCATTAAGATCTTGCATTTTTGTCGTTGCAATTTCTTCTAGCTGGGCGCGAGTTACAGTTCCAACTTTTGCAGTGTTAGGTGTACCACTACCTTTTTGAATACCAGCTGACTTCATTAACAATACTGATGCAGGGGGTGTTTTTGTAATAAAAGTAAAACTTCTATCACTATAAACGCTAATCACCACAGGAATAGGAAGACCTTTTTCCATATCACCCGTTTTAGCATTAAAAGCTTTACAGAATTCCATGATGTTCACACCATGCTGTCCTAATGCAGGACCAACCGGTGGACTTGGATTCGCTTCACCCGCTTTTACCTGCAATTTAATATATGCTTGTATTTTTTTTGCCATTTTTCACTCCAGATGGGTACAAACGCATTTTCAGCTCCCCAAGAAACAA
>WTAG01000425.1 GCA_013139755.1 Methylomarinum sp.
GTGGAGCAAATATTAAGGCCGACATGTGTTTATAGGCAGGATAAATCCGCCAAATGAGCATTAAATGGCTCATAAGTAGTAAGAAAATGAGAAAAACAGATGAATAACCGTGTTTTTTCAGAGAATCTTGCTCCTTTAAAGAGCAATAAATTTAAAAAAATTGACTATTGGTTCAACGGGGGATATATACCTCTTTGTGCAAAGGTCTCATAATGATAATGAATGATTTATCACAAAACCAACTTCTATATAAACATGTCAGTTTTTTAAAAATGTCGCAGCAGATAGTGGTTAAGAAAGATGAAAAAGGGTTGTACCTAGGGAATGAGAGCTATCATAGATATGATCGTTTAGCAGATGCAATTGACACGATTAATGTTGAGAAAGGACTTGGCTTGTACCTTGTTTTTAGACCATTATTTAAACAAGTGTATGATGGATTTGCCTATCCAAATGAATATAGCCTAGAGGATATGTTTATGAAGGCCAGTGCTAGTGTAATTAAAGCACCGATAATTGAAACCAGAATCTCTTTACGTAAGCACTCTATCATGTATAAATTTGTGGATAAAAAGTTAGAGGCACTGGATGCTGTTGATAAGCAAATGCTTAGAATGGGGCCAGAGAATACCAAGAAGATACAAGCGAAATTAAGACAGTTGGTTGAAGCTATATCAGAGTTAAACAACAGTTAAGATTTTTTATCTAAGACATTTTTTACTGGACAGTTGTTGCTAAAACAGGAAAACTTACCTGCTGATTAACAATCTTCGACAAAGAGAGGTGTCAAGATGAAAACGAATACACCTGTTTTAGTGTTTGGTGAAGCATTGTTTGATTGCTTTCCTGGCGGTGAACAAGTGCTAGGCGGCGCTCCGTTTAATGTTGCTTGGCATCTACAAGCGCTGGGTAATCATCCTCATTTTATTTCTAGTATTGGTAATGACGAGTTGGGGAAGAAAATTTTAACTGCAATGCGTGATTGGGGTATGGTTACGCAATCGATACAGATTGATCCAGTGCATCAAACCGGCCAGGTTGAAGTCACAATAATAAAAAACGAACCCCATTACACCATTACGCCTATGTGTGCCTACGACTTTATTTCAGACGAAGTGGTGGAAAATCTACCTGACAATGGGATTCTTTATCATGGCACATTAGGTTTGCGAAATAGCATCTCACGGAACTGTTTATCATGTATTGCGCAACAGCCTGACTTATCGATTTTTCTGGATGTTAATCTGCGTAACCCTTGGTGGAAGAAACAAGAAGTATTTGATTGGCTGGAACAGGCGCGATGGGCAAAATTGAATGAGGACGAATTGCAACAATTAGGTTTTGTTTCGACCGACATTTGCCAGTCTATGCAAAAGCTGCTGACACAGTTTCAATTGGAGCAACTCATTGTGACGCAGGGTGCCAAAGGTGCGACTGTGCTGGCGGAAGATGGCAGTTTATTTCAAGAAACTCCCGCACCAGTGGACTCTATCATCGATACGGTAGGTGCAGGTGATGGATTCAGCGCACTCTTTATTCATGGTTTAAGAGCAGGCTGGCCGATTGTAAAAACTTTGAGTGTTGCGCAGCGGTTTGCTGGCAAAGTGATTGGTTTACGTGGAGCAACGGCAACGGAACCTGTTTTTTACCAGGAATTCCTTTCATAGTGCCATATAGTCTTTAGCTTCAAAATAGCTGACTGATTATATTGTCCAATAAACGCCTACTATGCCGATCAATCAATATTGGAGCTGATTGAAACAGTGTTCTTTAATTGCTTAAAGACTCATAATTGACCACCAATAAAGCATTGCCTCGGCATATTGACTTGTTTAGAATTAAGGTTGTTGAAAACTCTGCTAAATCAAATAAGGAATCCTTTATGACATTTACTAAACCTTTAGAATACGGTGGGCACGCGCTTGTTTGGTCAGGGGATTGGACGCCACAAGGTGCACGACAAGCAATTAGTGGCGCTGCTCGTGCTGGATATGACTATATAGAAATAGCCCTATTAGATCCATGGAAGGTTGATGTCGCTTTGACTAAAGACCTGCTTCAAGAATTTAACCTGCGTGCTCACGCAGCTCGTGGTTTGTCATCCGCAACTGATGTAACCAGTACCGATATGTCTATTGTTTCAAAAGGAGATGAATTACTTTGCAAAGCCACAGACGTACTTGCTGCTATTGGAGGAAAAGAACTTTGTGGTCTAATTTATTGTGCCCTGGGCAAATATCCAGGACCCGCATCGAAAGAGAATCGGAACAACTCGATTGCTGCTATGCAACGCTTAGCTGATTATGCTGCCGATAAAGATATCAATATTAATCTTGAAGTTGTTAACAGATACGAAACAAATATCATCAATACGGGAATTGAAGGTTTGGCATTCCTGGATGAGGTCGATCGTCCAAATGCATATTTGCACCTGGATACTTATCACATGAATATTGAAGAAGATGGCATGGAAAAGTCTGTTCTAGCTGCAAAGGACAGACTTGGTTATGTTCATATAGGTGAAAGTCACCGTGGCTATCTAGGTACTGGAAATGTTGATTTTGATAAATTCTTTGATGCTCTTAAGAAGATCGGTTACCAAGGCCCAATAACATTTGAGTCTTTTTCGTCAGAAGTTGTTGATCCAAACCTTTCAAATACTCTCTGTGTCTGGCGTAATCTTTGGGATAACTCCGATGATTTAGCCCAAAAAGCACTCCAGTTCATGAAAGAACGTTACTAATTAGTTAGTTAACGATGGCATTACTGGATAAAATGAACTGTATAAGTCAACAAGTGACCTTTTTAGCCATACAACCGGCTTAAGCTTTGTGTTAACGACCATGGCAAGGATGTCGATGTTTATTTTACCACCAGCGTAAAGACTATGAGCGAGATATGGATGGGCGATAGCAGCTATAAAAAAGCTATTGCAAACAAGCAAATGACGGTGGTTGGACATAATGCATTAACTCGTAATATTACTTCCTGGATGCAAAATAGTGTGTTTTCGGACTCTCCTTAGCCATTCAATAGTATTCTTTAAAATAGAGATAACATGCATTTAATATATGATTAACAAATATGGATAACATTCAGCGCTTGAATTTCAAACAGGAAATCATGTTTAGGCCAAAACTCATCTGGGCAGACTAAATTGTGAATGTCTGCTTATGGCTGTTTGTCATATTGTTAGTAAAAGTAAAACTAATTTTTGAATATGTCCGATCAATTATGGAATGATAAGTTGTATCTAGTCATTAAATTCAGTGTCATGATGATGAAATAATCAATAAAAAGTTTTTCACAATTGTTGTGGATAACTCTGTGGACTTCCTCTTCTAATGTGCGCTTACCCCGTGTAATTGTTACATTTTTCTTAAATTGTATAAAAAACAGACAGTATGTTTAAATAAAATAAATATCAATGACTTATGAGTATTTAGTGGTTGTTGTGAGTGGATTTAAATGGGGTATTCTTGGGATTAAGCTGTCGATAAGCTGGCGTGTGTATAAGCTCTGTTTGGGAAATGGGTTGTTTCTTTAAAATTGATAATATTTTAATTGATGGTTCAGGGAGTTTGTCTGCATTATCGAATGAAAGGGAGTACAAGTGATACTGTGCTTTACAATTACAAAATTTAAGTTGCTCACAATTTCTGTGGATAACTCTGTGGACTTCCTCTTTTAATATGAGCTTACTCACTGTAATTGCTACACTTTTCTTAAATTGTATAAAAAACAGACAGTGTGATTAAATGAAATGAATATCAATGACTTATGGCTGATTAGTGGGTGTTGTGAGTGGAATTCTATGGGGTGTTCCTGGGATTAAGTTGTCGATAAGCTGGGGTGTGTGTAAGCAAGGTTAAGTTTATAGATTGTGTTGTTAAAAATTAAATGATATAGGGTCTTAGTATCTTTGATGGGGTAGCTGCATTATGGAATCATTAGATTTAGTATAGTGGTTACGAAATAATCAATAAAAAGTTGTTCACAAATGCTGTGGATAACTCTGTGAACTTCCCCTTTTAATCTTCGCTTACTCACTGTAATTGCTA
>WTAG01000658.1 GCA_013139755.1 Methylomarinum sp.
GGCATTCTGACCCATTCTATTTATCCTTTATTTACTTATGCAGGGATGTTGGGCGCTTCATATTTTACCATTGCCTACTTGTCTTATATTCTTGCGAAACGGACTGAACTCTCTGAAATCATTGCAACTCAACATCAACAAACGATATCTAATCTTGAGGAGCTTAATCAGTACATCATTCAACACTTACAATCTGGCATTATCATTAGTAATTCTGATCAACAGATTAAACTGCACAATGAGGCAGTAATCAGCATCATTCATCATCCTGAGAATGCACATTCTCCTCATTATTTGTCTGAAATTTCAGTACAACTCAGTAACAGCTTCCAGCTATGGACCCAGGATAATAGTCAAAACTTTGCCTTAATCAAGCTCCCCAATCATACCGAAATTCATTGTCGATTTTCCTTGCTAACAACTCAGCACGAAACCTTGCATATGATTATTCTTGAAGATATTTCCCTTTATAATCAACAGTTACAGCAAAGTAAATTAGCCTCCCTAGGGCGGCTGACTGCAAGTATCGCACATGAAATACGCAATCCATTAGGTGCCATTAGTCATGCTAGCCAACTTCTATCTGAAGCTCCCTCGTTGCCTGCAGAAGACCTTCGCTTAACTGAAATCATTCAATCTCATTGTCAGAGAATGAATAAAATTATTGAAGATATATTACAGCTTTCTCGCCGACAACTTTCAAAAAGAGAAAAAATACAACTTAATCTATGGCTTGATAACTATATACAAGGCTTCATTTATGATAGTGGTCGCTCTCTGGATAATTTTGAAATTACGACGAAAGCAGCGGAGCTATGGATCTATATGGATGCTGGTCACTTAAAACAGATTTTTGATAACTTATGTTCTAACGCGCTAAAATATGGCGATACAAGCAAAAAAGTTATTATAGAAATTAGTCTGTTTAATCGCTCCCCCTGCATTACAGTCTTTGATAATGGTAACCCAATAGAGACAGAAATAGCTAAACACCTTTTTGAACCTTTTTTTACCACCTCGCCCACGGGTACAGGTCTAGGTTTATATATTTCCAAAGAGTTAGCTGAACTTAACCAGGCAAAACTAAGCTATGCTATTACAGAAAATAACAAAAGCAGCTTCAAACTCATCTTACCTAAAGCGGATAGCTCAATAATTGAAATATGAACAACCCTTTAACTCTTATTATTGATGATGAACCTGATATCAGAGAACTATTAGAAATCACCCTTAACCGGATGAATATTCAAACGCTCTGTGCTGAAGATATTAACTCGGCAAAAAAACTGTTAGCAGCCCATCGTTTTGACCTTTGCCTTACGGATATGAAACTTCCTGATGGCAATGGACTCGATCTGGTTGGTTTTATTCAAGCAAGTAAAACGCCAATGCCCGTTGCGGTTATAACCGCACATGGCAGTATGGATGTTGCGATCAAGGCAATGAAAAAAGGCGCTTTTGATTTTTTATCAAAACCCGTCGACTTAGCGGTTCTTCGTCAGCTAGTGACTAACGCTCTTCAATTGTCAGCGCCTGCACAAATAAAGAAAGAACGTAGAACTCGGCATATTTTATTAGGTGACTCTCAATTGATGCGAGGTATTCGCACAAAAATCGAGAAAGTCGCCAGAAGTCAGGCACCTGTTTATATCAGCGGGGAATCTGGCTCGGGTAAAGAACTGGTCGCTAAATTAATTCATCAACAAAGCCCCAGACACAACGCGCCTTTTATCGCCATTAACTGTGGTGCGATCCCGCATGAATTAATGGAAAGTGAATTTTTTGGGCATAAAAAAGGCAGTTTTACGGGGGCTAACGCGGATAAGCAAGGTTTATTTCAAGCCGCTGATGGCGGTACTTTATTTTTAGATGAAGTCGCAGATTTACCTTTAACCTTGCAAGTTAAATTACTTCGCGCCATTCAAGAGAAAAAGGTTCGACCTATTGGTGCTCAGCAAGAAATAGCCACAAACGTCCGCTTACTGAGTGCAACCCATAAAGACCTTAATACCATGGTTGAGCAGGGAGAGTTTAGGCAAGATTTATATTACCGTATCAATGTCATTGATCTTATTACCCCCCCCTTGCGCGCGCGTACAACTGATATTCCAGAATTGGCGGAACATTTACTTGCTAAATTAGCCGCCAATAATGGACAACAGCAACCTGAGCTTAGCAAAGGTGCGATAAATGGCTTAAAGCATTACCATTTCCCTGGCAATGTTCGCGAATTAGAAAACATTCTGGAGCGAGCCCTGGCTTTATACGATGGAACAAGTATTGAACTTGAAGACCTACACCTGCCTTGTTCAACCGAACTACCTAAAGCAGAGAAATTTAACCCTTCAGAAATATCCTTAGAAGACTATCTGGAAGAAATTGAAAAAGAAGCACTTAGCAAAGCATTAGAAGAAAATCGCTGGAATAAAACAGAAACAGCCAAACAGTTAGGCCTGTCATTTAGGTCTTTACGCTACAGGCTTAAGAAACTTGGATTAGACTAATGTATAGCGGACAAAAAGTCCGCTATACATTCTCGTTATTTCTTACGCTACACACTTTTCAAATACACCGACCGCATCCTCGCAGGAGATAACATCCTTCTCACTATTCAAAATATAATGCGCTAAATTTAAAATATATTTCCAGTTCCCTGGACGCTCAATAAACTTGAAAGCCTGTAAAAACAATTCCAGCATTTTTTCTTCACGCTCTGCTTCTGACGGAATAAAATATTCCAGGTAGGCATAGG
>WTAG01000579.1 GCA_013139755.1 Methylomarinum sp.
ACAAAGGTTTCTGTGGTTAACCCTGCCTATGTTAAACATTACGCTCAAAGTTTAGGTGTCCGCACTAAAAATGACAAAAAAGATAGCATCGTTTTAGCACGTTATGGCTCAAAAGAAAGTCCCGCCTTCTGGCAACCTAAACCGCCAGAAATAACCACCTTGAAAGCATTGCTAACACGCCTGGATGCGATTGAGAAAGACCTGCAGCGTGAGCAAAATCGCCAAGAAAAAGCGATCTTAACGGACACGCCTAGCGTAGTTTTAGAATCAATTAGCCAAACAATTGTTTATTTAGAAAACGAACGCGAAACGCTTAATAAATTAATTGAGGAGCATATAAATAAACATAAAAATCTTAAAGACAATAAAGTTCTACTTGAGAGTATTCCAGGCATAGGCAAAGTGATGTCGGAACGAATGTTAATGGTCATTGGCACACATCAATTTAAGAGCGCAAGCCAATGTGCAGCTTATTTAGGTTTAGTGCCTGTTGAAAAAGAATCGGGAAGTAGTGTTAAAGGACGCGCACACCTGGCAAAAAATGGAAGCTCCAGTATTCGAGCGAAGCTCTATATGGCCTCTATTACCGCCATACGTTATAACCCGGATGTGAAGGCACAATATATCCGTTTAACGGGTAAAGGCAAAAGTAAAATGTCAGCATTGGGGGCAGCGATGCGTAAATTAGTACAAATTTGTTTTGGTGTTCTAAAACATCAAACACCCTATCAACCGCAAGTGGGATAATTATCCTCTTGCGATTGATTTGGAGAGATGGTATCTACGATCAATGTTTTTCTTTCCCTGTTTTTTAGTAAAAGATTAGAGTAAGCATTTATTGGGATTGGTATAATATGTTGTAGAACAGATTTTAGCTGATGACTGGTAGCTGCATTACCATCAGTACTTTTGTTTACATGTTAATCAGCATGTAAGTTTCTTTCAATTTAGCTGAATGAAAAATACAACGGGTAAGGAATTCGGCAAGCGATAAAAGCCGCATAACTTAATGCTCCGAGTTGCTTTAAATATCTCTATCACAACCTGTAATAACAAAAGGGGCTAGGTTTACCAGATCTGCAATAGAATCGAGAACAAGATCAGGCACTACTTCAGAGTTATCGGCATACTCCTTTCGATATTTGCCCGTCTTTACCAGAATCCCGTTTAAACCGGCGAGCTGACCACCACCGATATCTGAATCAATATCATCTCCGATAATTGCAACTTCATTTGCTGAAAGTGCCATGTCATTAAGAGCCATTTGAAAAAAATCAATGGAAGGTTTGCCGATTATTACTGCACTTTTGCCACTAGCATATTCCAGAGCAGCAATGAAGGCGCCAATATCCATTTGCAGCCCATGCTCTGTTTGCCAGAAACGGTTTTTATGAATGGCAATCAGCTCGGCTCCATTGACCAATAGATTAAAAACATCATTTAACATTTCATATGACCAGGCATCACCGATATCACCAATAATAACGAAATCAGCGTGTTTGACAGATTGTTTAAAAGTACTGAAATCTTGTTTTACATCATCTGCTAGCAACAAATAGCAAACCGGGTTGGCAACTTTCTGCAGGTAGATTTTAGCTGCTTGTGGAGCGCTGATAATCTCCTCAAGCTTGATATTAAAACCTAGTTTCTCCAGCTTCTGTTTTAAAGACTCTCTTGAAAGGGTACTGGTATTAGTAATAAAGCGGCATTTTATAGCAGAGTTTCTAACGATATTTATTGCTTCTAATGCACCATCAATTCTTTTTGATCCGACATAAAGCACACCGTCAAGATCGAATAATATACCTTTTATATGGGATAGGTTATTCATATTAGTAATGCTCCATTTGAGAATATTAAGGAATGGCAGTCGTACTTTTGCACAATTATTGTCAGAATTTACACTACCTACGACTTGCTTCAATCGGCCAAAATGAACTATCAAACACAATGTTTTGGCTTCGTTTTATATGAGACTAATTAATTTCACTCTAATTCCATTTGTGCAGTCTGGCAATACTCGAAATATACTATGTACGGTTAAATTTTCGGTGTATGCTTAGGTTAACCAGAGTGTAACCTGACAAAGCATTAGACATATTGTGTTGCACTATCTCTAACCCAATCTACAAAAAAGTTTCAAACTAAAATAGTGACCATTTTCAGTTCAGACTAAATCGATTAACTTTATGCACTGACTGTGACGGAGAGCTGGAAAACTGAATAGTTGGTAAAGAAATTTATGGCACAGGTTCAATTACGTTTCTATGAGGAGTTGAATGATTTTATTGCACCTGCATTGCGCAGGGTTGAAATTGATCATGTCTTTTTTCGAAAAGCTTCGATAAAGGATATGATTGAGTCTTTCGGTGTCCCGCACACCGAAGTAGAATTGATTTTGGTAAATGGTATTTCGGTAAATTTTGCCTATACCGTACAAGATAAAGACCGCATCAGTGTATACCCCACATTTGAAAGTTTTGATATAACCCCGTTATTACGACTCCGCCCAAAACCGTTACGTCTACCGAAATTTGTGATAGATACTAATCTTGGGCGACTGACACGCTACCTAAGATTGTTGGGGTTTGATTGCCTGTACCGCAATGATTATGATGATGGAACAATCGCAAAAATAGCGAGTGAGAAGAACAGGATCGTGTTAACACGTGATCGTGCATTATTACAACGCAAGATTATAACTCACGGGTATTTTGTCCGTAACATAATCCCCAAACTTCAAGTCAAAGAGGTTTTGAAACGATTTGATTTATATCGCTTGACAACACCATTCACTCGCTGCACATGTTGCAATGGCCTATTGGAGAAAATCGAGAAACATGAAGTCGAGCATCACCTGGAACCGTTGACAAAAAAATACTATGACAGTTTTCTAGTCTGCTCCGATTGCAAACAAATTTATTGGCAAGGTAGTCATTATGAACATGCAAAACATTTGATAGATGAATTTACTAAAATTAGCGGGTGATTGGAAAAATAGATGCCGAGTTTGCCTTTGGCCTTAGTTTTTGTGTAATGATTCAAGCTTGATCATAAAAAATTAACAAATCACAGATTAAGGGGTACGGCATAGGACGTTTAACACACGATGAAATGTTTAAACTTAGTATAAAAGAAATCGACAACCTCGCCGATTTTCTCGGCAGCAAACCTTATGAGCGATAGAACAATTATCTTGAATGCAAGCGCTTACAATATCGAATCGTTCTACCGGGTTAACAGGTAAACTCAGCATTATCCCTATTTATTACAAGAACCCACTGTCAATTTTGGCTCTATGATGGTCTTTCACGGAAAGAGTTGATTGCGATTAAACTTTAAAGATACCAGATTAAGTTAGTACACATAACCCGACATTTTTTCTATTGATGGCGATAAACACGGGATACCAATCCCAATAAATAATCAATGTAATAGTCGTCATTCCCGAAATCTTTAATCGGGAATCCATGCGTGTACATAGATTCCTGCTAAGAGCCTGCAGGAATGACGTTTTCCAAGTTTAGGTGTAAATATATTGGGATTGGTATTACACGTCAGGGACATCCACACCCAAAGACCCATTCCACTCGGGCGAATTAATTAAATACCCCAGTACCTCCCGTCCGATTTAAACTCTGCACAAAAACCACTCCGTTAAAACCTACCTCACTCGCTGAAAATCAGGGAAACGGAGCGATAGAGACTGTGAAAGTATTCGTTTTATTTGCAAATATTAATGTTTTTGTAGGCTGGGTTGAGATAACGAAACCCAGAATCAACCGCTTACATCACATTATTGCTGGGTTTCGTACCTCAACCCAGCCTACACTGAATACTTTCACAGCCTCTAAAGCCCTGCGCCCCATTTTTTATTTCAATTTTGCAGCGATGGCTTCTGCTGCGTTTACCACATTTGATGCCATCTTTTCAGAAGCC
>WTAG01000001.1 GCA_013139755.1 Methylomarinum sp.
TCCGTTTAACGGGTAAAGGCAAAAGTAAAATGTCAGCATTGGGGCAGCGATGCGTAAATTAGTACAAATTTGTTTTGGTGTTCTAAAACATCAAACACCCTATCAACCGCAAGTGGGATAATTATCCCACTTGCGGTTGATTTGGAGAGATGGTATCTACTAAACACACATCTATTCCCCAGCTATCGACATCTGTTCTATTAATATCGAACCTGTTCTGATATTGCCGCGATAATCCACATCATTACCCACCGAAACAATATTTTTGTACATATCCTTTAAATTACCTGCAATAGTAATTTCTTCTACGGGGTATTGGATTTGGCCATTTTTCACCCATAATCCCGAAGCTCCACGCGAATAATCACCTGTTACGCCATTTACCCCCTGCCCCATTAATTCGGTAACTAATAAGCCGGTATCTAATTGTTTAAGCATGGCTGCAAAGTCATTTACACCTGAATCTACGGTTAAGTTATGCACACCACCGGCATTACCCGTTGTTTGCAGACCTAACTTACGCGCCGAGTAACTGCTTAAGACATAGCCTTTTAACACGCCATCAGTCACTATATCTCTGGCGGCTGTTGCTACCCCTTCGGAATCATAGGCTGAACTACCTAAAGCCATTTTTAAATGCGGCTGTTCATGTATACGAATAAATTCGGGGAAAATTTGGGTATCAAGCGCATCCAGTAAAAAGCTGGATTTGCGGTACAAACTACCACCACTGATCGCGCTAATTAAAGAACCAATTAAACCTGATGCCACTTCCGCTGAATATAAAACAGGACATTGCCTTGTGCTTAAACTGCGCGCCCCTAGACGTTTTATGGTTCGCTCTGCAGCTTTAATACCTACATCTTTTGCTGATTCTAGTTTTTCAGCCCGCCTAGAGACGCTATACCAATAATCTCTTTGCATATCACCATCGCGCTCACCTAAGACCGAACAACTGATTGAGTGGCGTGTTGCTTGATAGCCTTGCAAAAAACCCAAACTATTACCCATCACTCGAATACCTTGATGGCTACTGACACTTGCACCTTCTGAGTTACTAATTTCATCATGATAGGATCGTGCGGCATCTTCACATTCAACCGCTAATTCAATAGCCGCCTCCGCATCAATATCCCAGGGATGAAATCTATCAAGCTCAGGAAATTCTGTTGCCAACCTGTCTTTATCTGGTAAACCGGCATATTCATCTTCACTAGAAAAACCAGCAATACTGCACGCTGCTTTAACTGTTTCTTTGACTGAATCGGCTGAAAAATCATTGGTGCTGGCCGAACCTTTCTTTTTACCGATATAAACAGTAACACCCAGACTTTGATCACAATGATGCTCAATAGTCTCCACTTCACCTAATCGCGCATTTACTGAAAGCCCATTATCTATGCTCAACCCAGCTTCTGCTGAAGTTGCGCCCTGCTTTTTTGATTCGTCCAACAGATCCTGAACAAGGTTTTTTAATCGATTAATTTCTTCGTGGTTTTGCATGAAAGGTTAACAATTGATTTGAAATTTGAATAATTCACAATAAGGCTCAGAGACACAAAGAAAATAACACTAATATTTAACTCTTTATGTCTTTGTGACTTGGTGACTTGATGACTTGGTGTGAGAATAATTTACAGACAGTTACACGCTCGTTCCACCCACTGTTAACCCGTCAATTTTTATTGTTGGTTGACCAACACCAACAGGGACACTTTGTCCTTCTTTACCACACGTTCCTACACCAGCATCCAGCTCAAGGTCATTACCGACCATAGAGACCTTAGTTAAAACGTCTGGGCCATTGCCGATTAAAGTCGCGCCTTTAACAGGTCTAGTGATTTTTCCATCTTCAATTAAATAGGCTTCACTGGCTGAAAACACAAACTTTCCAGAAGTAATATCCACCTGTCCTCCACCAAAATTTTTGGCGTATAAACCATTTTTGACCGATTTAACAATTTCTTCAGGATCATGTTGGCCTGGCAACATATAAGTGTTGGTCATTCTTGGCATAGGAAGATGCGCATATGATTCACGTCGACCGTTACCTGTTGATTTAACTCCCATCAATCGAGCATTCATCTTATCCTGCATATAGCCTTTGAGTATGCCTTTTTCTATCAGCGTAGTGCATTCAGTCGGTACACCTTCATCATCAATACTCAGCGACCCACGTCGGTCAGCCAATGTACCATCATCTACCACTGTACAAAGATCAGACGCCACACGCTCACCTATTTTTCCACTAAAAGCTGAAGTGCCTTTACGGTTAAAGTCGCCTTCTAAACCGTGCCCAATAGCTTCATGCAATAAAATTCCTGGCCAACCAGGGCCTAATACAACCGTCATACTTCCTGCTGGCGCATCAACTGCATCCAAGTTGACCACTGCCTGTCTCACGGCTTCTTTGCCATACGCTATAGCTTTATCTTGATCTAAAAAGAAGCTGTAATCTGTTCTGGCACCACCGCCCATACTGCCTTGCTCTCGCTTACCATTTTCTTCCAGAATGACAGAAACACTCATTCTGGTCAGTGGACGAATATCAGCAACCAATGAGCCGTCCTGGCTTGCCACCAACACTTGCTCATAAACACCAACCAAACTAACAATCACCTCTTCAATGCGTGTATCTAATTTACGTGTTTCAACATCAACCTTGCGTAATAGATTAATTTTTTCTTGATCTGCTAATGATTTTAGCGGGTTTACTGGCTGATAATAATTGGTTCGACTGCCGACAGTATCTATTTTTCTTTGCGCATCTTGCCCTTGTCTGGCAATGGCTTTTACATTGTTTGCTGCTTTAAGCAATACTTGTAGCTCAATCTGATCGCTGTATGCAAACCCTGTTTTATCACCCGACACCACGCGCACACCAGCACCCTGCTCTATGCTATGTGAACCTTCTTTAATAATGCCGCCTTCTAGCACCCATGACTCAAAATGACTGGACTGAAAATAAATATCTGCATTATCAACAGATGCACTCAGCATGCTATCCATAATTTGATCAATGTCTTTATCCTGCATGCCATAAGGCGTCAAGATTGATTGCTTTACTTGGTTTAATATATCCATTCAGGTTTGTTCGTCTTAGAAAGGTAATTCAAAAAGGGGTGGAGAATAAGATAATGTCAAATATGAAAGATGGGAATACTATCGTTTTGCCCATCCTCCAATTATTTCGCGTGCGAGCTATACAGACTAATCAAGCGGCAAATCATCCTTAATTGTTTTATACAATGTTTTAAGTAATTTTGTCCCTGCATCAATAGTGTCTTCAAACTCATCTTCACCATCATCCAATATATCATTACTTACTTGATCAATTAATTCGACAGTCACTTCGGTATCACTATCGCGCCAAACGACAGTCAATTTATAAGCCGCTTCAACATATTCATCTTCAAAAAAGAAAAAAGTAATTGTATCTGTTATTTGTGAACCTGCTTGCTTAGCATCTGGGTCAAACAGCACATAAAAAACACCTTCATCTCTATTTTTATCTGTTATTTCTATTTCATTCAGCTTTAATGCTTGCTCAACAATGGCCCAAGAACGCTCAAAGGTCTTTTTGATTTTTATCACAGGTTCTTTCCCTAGCCCTGCCAATGAAACACTCTTACCTAGCCCTGTTTTTTTAATTACTTCACTGTCTTCAATCAAAACCTTTGGCTTTTCAACAATCACCATTTCGGGTGGAATTTCAAGATCACTGATATCCTGATACTTTGTGGCTTTAATATCAGAACATGCAGTTACCAGCACGGGAATTAAGAAAACACAAAAAAACTTTAAATTCATAGCTAATTATTTACAAAAAAAACGTCGATGCTCTAAAACAGGAAATGAGGCCCGAACTTTTTCTAAACGTTCACTATCCACATCCGCACTGACAAAGCCTGCGCCTGTTTTATAACAGTCTAAAACCACGCCCCAAGGATCTATTATCATGCTGTGACCAAATGTTTTCCGGCCGTTAAGATGAAAACCACCCTGATTAGGTGCAATGATATAACATAGGTTTTCAATCGCTCTTGCTCGCAATAATACTTCCCAGTGCGCGGCACCCGTTTCGGCAGTAAATGCAGAAGGAACGATTACTATATCAACCTTTTGTAATTGCATTTTTCTAAAAAACTCGGGGAATCGCAAATCATAACAAACAGCAATACCTAATCGACCAAAAGGTGTATCTATGACTAATGGCTCATCACCATTTTCAATGGAATCTGACTCTCTATATTCTTCATCAGTATCGGGCACACTGACATCAAACAAATGTACTTTGTCATAGCGCGCAACTTGCTCACCTTTGTCGTTATAAATCAGACATGCAGCTCTTACCTTTTTATCGTTATTTGCGACTAAAGGAATCGTCCCACCTACTACCCAAATACCATGTTTTTTGGCGGTGTCAGATAAAAAATCTTGAATTGGGCCTTCACCTTCAACTTCTCGCACTTTAACTTTGTCTAGTTCATGCACACCCATTATGGCAAAATTTTCTGGCAAGGCGACTAACTTTGCTCCTGCTTTTGCTGCCTCGGCGATTAATTTCCCTGCTTCTAATAAATTAGACCCTACATTTGGGCTAGATGCCATTTGTATCGCTGCACATTTACTCATACTTGCTCACTTTGCTCTCTTAATTTATTATTCTGTTAAAGTTTCTGTCCAAGAAAAATCAGTTAAATCCGTCCATGTTTTCTTAAAAATACCATCTTGATCATGTAAGGGCGTGACTGTAATATCATCCCATTGCCCTGTTACTTTGTATGTTGATCCAAAAAAGTAGCCTTCTTTATAATTATTGGTCAACACTTCGGTTATAGCACCTGCAATACCACTCACAATTGTACCAGCTATAGGCACTGCACCCGCACTTTTAGGCACAACCTGTATCAAATGATCAAGTGTCTTAGCCTGCAAATCTGCTTCACCAATAATTGAAATTCGCGCAGGAATAGCATCAACCCGTAAATCCTTGGTCGTCAATTTTCCTGCTCTCATTTTTAAATGCCCTTTAATGCTATTAAAACTGAGCCCCTGCTTATAGATATCTCTAAAATCAAGTGTCAATCGTTTGAGCCACTGCTCCATGGCAAGCAGCCCTAGAATCCTGCCAAATCCTGGCTCTATACTCGATATACGACCATTATTTAGCTCTAAATCCATTTCTGCATGAACCCCTGCCAAGGAAAACTGAGAGGGTGACCCTGACCAACTACCAAAGAAGCCAAGATTAGCCTTGGTTTCCTTTAAATCATTAGTTATATCAAGTTCAGATAAAAACTCACCTACATCCTCTGCAACAACCTCTCCATACACCTCAGTCACATGACCTTTATCAGTCTTCAGCCAATCGGCCTTAAGCTCCAGTTTAAGCGTGTCAGAAACAATACTAATATTGTTAAACCTGACACCTTCTTCTAACTTTTCTGCTTTAATTGCTAATTGCCCTACATTGGTATTGTTCCACCACAATTGCTCACTTTTTACCTGAATCAAAGGAAAGTCGCTGATTGAAACCTGCTTTCCTTGACTTTTAAATCTCATCAACTCAGATAAACTTATCGACTTCATATCCAATATAATCGCATCATTATCTGTGAATGGCAGAATAAATTGGCCTTTTGCCACTGAACTAAAAACATGTCCAGCCCATTGTTTCTTGCTGCGATGCATCGCAATATCAATAGCACCATACGACTTACCTTTCCACTGCAATTGCTTTGTTTTTAAGCTTATCGCATTAAGCTCAGACTCAGCAGCTTTCTTACTCGCGACAACTCCCATCCACTTTGAAGCATCAAAAGTATCTCGCTCTATCTGTATTTTAATACCCTTATTCTTTTGCATGACAGCAAGTTTTTTACCATAAACAATATCTGCAGAATAAATATTACTTTGCTGTTTATTAATTTCCACTGCTGCATTTAGCTCGCGTCCATATTTCATGGTCAACGGTAATAATGTTTGGTCATCCAGCAATAAATTCAAGTCTAAAGATTTCTTTTGTTTTGCTGATTTTTTGAGTGATGCAGGTAAATCAATTGCAATGCCCAGTAAATTTGTTTTAACATTTAACTTAGCAGGTTTGCTTTCTTCAGCAGGTAAATCCAGATTAATCTTATACCTAGTTAAATCATTTTCTTGTTCTGCTTTAATAAAATCATGCCTCAGGAAACTGAATTGCTGCTTTAATTGAAAGACATTTGTCTTACCTTCTATATTAATAGCAGTACTAGCTCTCTTGTTATCTACCGTTATATCTATCGGGTAGCCCAGTGCTTTAGCTTTAATATTTTTACTAAACACACCATTTTCAGTAAATTTTAAATCACCAGTCACATCAACAACATTCAAATCAACCGTTTTAACAATCAAAGCAGCTTCTTTGAAATGAGCGACACCATCCACTTTCTCAGATATCCCATCTACTAAAGGGATTTTCAAATCCACATCAACCTGAGTTAACCCTTCGGGAGAAATAGTTTCTAAAATATCATCAATAGTTGGGTGCAGAGGCGTTTCTTTCAGAAAATCAAGAACAGCTACAATACTCCCTTCTGTCTGCCCTGTGACAGACACGTAATTACTTTTCTCAAAGGCGGGAATTTCGACTAAGGTTCGCTTAATCGCCATCTGTTTTGCATCTGCATGAGCGACATCAACTTTTAAGCTGTCTTTTGAAAACAATACTTCGGCATTAAAGTTATTCAAGACAGGCCAGTCAGGTGCATATTTCAGCTTAACATCTTCAACATTAAACAACACCTCAAAGACACCTTGATCGTCAACAAAAGGCAGCCGGTCCAAATTGCCATAAATCAATGCCTTGCCATCGACAACTTTTCCTGATACTAAAGCCATTTCTAACCAGTCAACAAGATCTTTATCCATGGCATCGACCGGATAATAGTTTGCTGCGCTACTAATATTGTGCATATTAGAAAATGAGGTTTGCAAGTCTATAAAAACAGCCTGATCATTTTTAGGGATGGTTAATGCCAGCTTTGTTTGCGTCTGAATATCTGCATTTTCTATAACTAACTGTTCAGTAGCTAACAACCATTGATCGGTGGTCTGTTGCCAAGTAACTAAACCTTGTAACTGCTTAATTGAATGTGCTTGCTTAAACACTTCAGGAAAAAATACACTGCCATTCTTGGTATTAAAAGCAAGTCGCCCTGATGATTGGGTACCTTTCAGGCTCCCGGTTAAATTTTCTATTTTAGGTAGGACAGAAAAAGCATTTGTCGAAACCCCTGAAAAATTGCCATTAACAGCATAAGTATTTTTTTCACTATCCATATAAATAGTAAAATCCTTTAACATCCCTTTTAAAGCCAAACCGGATATTAATTGCTGTTTATGTTCATCTAAAGGTGCAAAAAAATGCAGTAATTCAGTAGACTCTTGTAAATCCAGTTGTGTTATTGATGCTGACAATTGTGTAAAACTGTCATTTGCAGATAACATAAACTCAGCTGTCGGCCATTGATGCGTTGCTGTTGTTATGGAAAAATCAGAGACCCCAAACTGCTTCCAGCCATCCTGATTAACACTAGTAAAATTTGTATTGAGCTTATTTATTTCAAATGTATTTTGGTCTTTATGAAGAACAATATTTTTTGCTTTTATATGACCAGATAAACTTTGTAACTGAGATGACTTCCACTGACTCCATAATTTAAAATCACCATCTCCAGTGCTTATTTCCATACCTAATGGCATATCTCCCGTCAATAACTTGGCCAGATGTATATCACTACCTTCCACATAAACCGAACCATCAATACTATCGGCTTCAAATGGATTCCCTTGAATAGCCATCGAAACTCTTAAAGCCTGTCCGTATTGCTCAGGTAATTGACTAACTAGATGAATCTCATGTGTTTGTGCATTGCTGTCATTCTTTATTAATAAATCGACATTATTAAATGTAATGGGTTGCGCATGCCGCTGCTTATCCAGCCAGGTAATATCACTCTTCAGAACCTCATAGCGCCCACCTTGAATTAACCACAAAGGCTGCTTAGAATCTTCTGAATTTAAGCCCACAATTGACAGACTTCCATCTTGCTGACGTACAACAGATAATTTAACGCCCACTAACGTGAGCCAACTAGAAGGTAATAGCTGCCGCGTTAGTAACAATTGCACTAAGTCGATGCCAAGACGGACTTCTTCCAGCTGAATTGAAGACTTAGCCTTACCTTCAAGCGGCAAAACCTGGATACCTTTTAAAATGATTTCGGGGCTAAAACCTCGCATGTTTGCCCTTAACATACCTATTTTTATAGGTATTGAGGTCAATTCATGAATTTTATCTTCTAAATCTGCTTTGTAATCTGCTACGCTCAATAAAGAAAAACGTACTAAACTTAAGCTAACAGCTAAGGCTACTAACGACCATAACAATAAATGTTTCGTTGCACGTGTTATACGGTAAATCACTCTTTATTTTTTATAATTCAATACACATTAAAGTAAAACCACATCATATTGCTCTTGATTGTATTCAGTTTCAGCCCGAAACTTAATTCTCACGCCTAAAAACAGTTCTAACTCGGCAAGCATTCCTGCTTCTTCATCCAGTAACATTTCAACCACTTCATTAGAGGCAAGTACCAATAATTCCTGTACATTATATTGCCTAACCTCTCTGATAATTTCTCTAAATATTTCTAAACATATTGATTCAGCCGTTTTTAAAACACCTCGCCCACCACATGCACAACAAGGTTCGCACAAGATATGCTCCAAACTTTCCCGGGTTCTTTTACGAGTCATTTCAACCAGACCCAGGGTAGATACTTCGGTAATCTTATTTTTAGCATGATCTTTATCCAAATTACGCTGCAAGGCATTTAGTACTTGTTGCTTATGCTCTTCACTGCGCATATCGATGAAATCAATGATAATAATTCCACCCAAGTTACGTAACCTAAGTTGCCTGGAGATTGTCTGGGCTGCTTCCAAATTAGTTTTAAAAATCGTTTCTTCTAAATTCCGGCCACCGACATAACCGCCTGTATTTACATCTACCGTTGTCATGGCCTCGGTTTGATCAAACACCAGGTGCCCACCAGACTTTAACTTTACTTTACGATCTAAGGCACGTGTTATTTCATCTTCTACATTGTAGATATCAAAAACAGGGCACTCTCCTGAGTAATGCTCAATAACAGGGACTATATCTGGCACAAAGACCTTGGCAAATTCCACCAGCTTTTGGAACGTTTCTTTTGAATCTACCCTTATCCTTTCAATATTATCTGTGTACAAATCCCGCAATATCCTAGTACTTAATGACAAATCTTCATGGATAAGTGTTTTAACTGCGGCTTCTTTTATCCTCTCAGAAATAGCATCCCATAGCTTTGTCAAAAACAACATATCTGAAATTAATACAGGGTCTTCCACACATTCTGCCGCGGTTCTTGCTATAAAACCACCCGATTCATGCTTTTTCTGAAACTGCTCGATACACGCTCTTAATCGGCTACGTTCTTTTTCACTCTCAATGCGTTGCGAAACTCCTGAGTTATTCGCATAAGGCATGTACACTTGAAACCGAGAAGGAATTGATATTTCTGTGGTTAACCTTGCACCTTTTGTTCCCAAAGGATCTTTAGTCACCTGGACAACAATCGGTTGTCCTTCACGCAGATAATGCTCAATTTGTTCTGATCCTTTTTTTTCTAGCTCTTTATTACTAAAGTCAGAAAGATGGAGAAATGCGGCTTTCTCAAGTCCTATATCGACAAAAGCAGCTTGCATGCCCGGTAATACTCTACAAACAGCACCTTTATATATATTACCAACCAAGCCTTTTTGCTGCTCTCGCTCTATGATCAATTCCTGTAACACACCATTTTCAATAACAGCTACTCGTGTTTCAGGTGGTGTGATATTTATTAAAATTTCTTCACTCATGTGATTATTTTTATTCCCTGTTTAGATAATAGCTCTGCTGTTTCAAATAAAGGTAAGCCAACAACCCCAGAAAAACTGCCTTGTATCGACTCAACAAAGATGCTTGCCAAACCTTGTATCGCATACGCCCCAGCCTTTCCTTGCGGCTCACCTGTATTCCAATAAGCCTGAATTTCATTGC
>WTAG01000648.1 GCA_013139755.1 Methylomarinum sp.
TTCAGCAACGCAGCTATCAGCAAAAATCAGCCAATAGAAAACCGAAAACTTGGCCGCGCGGAGTATACACAAGACACAAAGTTAAATGGTTTCCATTAGTAGGGGACTGATTTTTCGTACTAAAAAAGAGGGTTAAAGTGGATATAGCATCCTTAGTTGGTTTTTTATTAGGCATTGGTATTATAGTTGCGGCTATTGCAACGGGCGGTGACATCATGTTGTTTGTCAATGTACCATCGCTACTGATTGTGATTGGTGGAACATTGGGTGTAAGTTTAATGCGGATTCCATTATCTGATTTTTTTCGTTCATTTGGTATTTTAGGTAAAACCTTCTTTAATAAAAAAGCTGACCCCGCTACTTTGATTGAAGAAGCTGTTCGGTTAGCTGATGTGGCAAGAAAAAATGGCCTGCTTGCACTGGAAGATGAAGAAATATTTGATCCTTTTATGCAAAAAGGTACCAATTTATGTGTGGATGGCCATGATCCTGTATTTGTTAAGAAGATGTTACAACAAGAAATTGATCAAATGGTCAGCAGGAATGAGATTGGACAGGATATGTGGAAAGGTGTGGGCGATTTAGCACCAGCGATGGGTATGATCGGTACCTTGGTTGGACTAGTACAAATGCTTGCCAATATGTCTGACCCTGCTAGTATAGGTCCCGCTATGGCGGTGGCGTTGTTAACCACGCTTTATGGGGCGATGGTCGCTAACTGTTTTGCCTTGCCTATGGTGGATAAATTAGCTTATGTTTTAAATTATGAAAAAGCCAATAAAGAATTAATTGTAGATACTATTTCCGGGATTCAAGAAGGAATGAACCCCAAGGTATTAGAAGTGTTATTAAACTCATATATTCCAGAGAAAAAACGTATCGTTGAAGTCGAGGAGTAATTACGATGGCTGAAGAATGTCCTAAATGTCCCCCCGTTGGGGCACCAACATGGCTGGCGACGTTTGCTGATTTAATGTCGTTGTTGATGTGCTTTTTTGTATTGTTATTGTCATTTGCCACTATGGATATCTCTAAATTTAAAAAATTAGCAGGCTCAATGAACGAAGCTTTTGGTGTACAAAGTAGTATATCAGCAAATAAAATTCCAATGGGGACGAGTATTATTGCCCAACATTTTTCCCCGGCTCAAACAACACCTTCAGCTATTGATGAGATAAAACAGAGCACTGAGCAGGAAGATGAAAAACTCAGTATGAGTGTTGATGACATGGAGCAAGCCAAACAACAGTTACTGCAGATCAAATTGGATGAAATAAAGGTTCAAGCAGAACAAATTGTAGAATCTCTGGATGCGGAGATTAAGGAAGGCTTGGTTTCAGTCGAAACTGACGGTTTAAAGATTGTTATTCGGATTGATGAGAAAGGTTCTTTCCCTTCTGGAGCAGCGGTTCTTAAAGCGGGTTTTGAGCCGGTAATGAAAAAAATAACCGAGGCAGTTAATGTTTCTGTTGGTGAGGTGTACGTAGCTGGACATACTGATAATATCCCTATATCGACGGATTGGTATCGATCTAACTGGGAGCTTTCGGCTTCTCGCTCCGTCACAGTCGCTCATTTTATGTTGAGTAATAAAGAGACTAATCCGGAGAGAATTATTATTCAAGGCTATGCTGATACTAGACCTTTAGTTGATAATGATTCAGCTGAAAATCGTGCAAAGAATAGGCGAGTGGAAATTGTTATTGCTCAAGATGATCCTACGCTTGGATTAAAAGCTGAAGAGCTAAGTGACATGATCCAAACAGACAACTTAACCGATAAATCTAATTAATAAAGCAGCAGGATGTATTGTGGATAAAACTAAGGAAACAGATGATAAAGACAGACGACGTTTTTTTCGTATCGATGATGAAGTTAATCTGTTCTACAAAATAGTTGATGAGCAAGCAGTCATTACGGCAAGTCAGCTGACAGATGATTTACTTAGTAATTGTTCTTTGGTGACAGCATTAGATATGCTTGATCAAGAAAGCAATTTAATCATGTATAGGATTGAAAAAAACGAACCTGAAATTGCAGATTACTTAAAGGTTATAGAGTCAAAGATTAACATATTGTCTCAAGCTGTCTTAATGCAAGGGAATGACTTGTCTGAGAGTGCCATGCGTAAGGCGAATATTAGCGCATCTGGTTTAGCATTTGATAATGAGGTTGAAATTAAACAAGGTGAATTTCTTGAAATTAAATTATTACTGACCTCATGTCTGGCTGTTATTACGATTCATGGAAAGGTGGTTTATTGCAAGGAAAATACACCTGAATCTAGTGAAATGCCTTTTCAAATTGGCATTGATTACTTTGATCTAAAGGAACAAGACCGAGAAGTATTGATTAAACATGTTGTGAAAAGGCAAATGCAGCAAATTCGCGAACAAAAGAAAACGTGAGGTTTTAGCAAGCAAGTGCTCATTTCATCTAGTCAAAAAAAGATTTTAAATAGGCTGGCCGATGGTCAGTTTCATTCAGGTACTGAACTGGCTAAAAGCATTGGTATTAGTCGCTCAGCCGTATGTAAGCAGCTAAATAATTTAACTGAACTTGGTATTGCCTTTAGTGCGGTTTCTGGTAAAGGATATCGCTTAGAGTTCCCTATACAATTACTGTCTGAAGCAGAAATAATGCCGAGCTTGAATACAAATGTAGCAGCATTGATTTCGGAGCTGGAAATTCATGATTGTATTAATTCGACTAACAGCTATTTAGTCGATAAATCTCATGCTTGCCAGCAAAGTGGCGTCGTTTGTTTTTCGGAGCATCAAACCTCTGGTAAGGGGCGCAGAGGGCGAGAATGGGTCTCACCATTTGGCAGTAATATTTATCTTTCAATACTTTGGCAGTTTCAAAATGGCCCTGCCTCAATAAGCGGATTAAGTCTTGCAGTTGGTGTGGCAGTTATTCGCGCATTAAATGACTGCGGTATTGATGATGTGGGATTGAAATGGCCTAATGATATATATTGGAAAGAAAGAAAGCTGGCTGGCATCTTAATCGAGGTTTCTGGTGAAACAGAAGGCCCTTGTAATGCTGTTATTGGACTAGGGTTAAATTGTTATTTGCCGGAAGAAAAAGCCAAATCGATTACCCAAGACTGGGTGGATCTTAATCAAATTCTTAATGATAATTCTGCGAAAATAAGAAATAAATTGGCAGCAACCCTGTTAAATCATTCAATACCTACCATAGCAAATTTTGAACAGGATACTTTGTCGCATTATATAGATGCATGGCGTAGCTATGATTGTATGAAAGGCAAGGATGTTAATATTTATATGGGGTCGAATGTGTTTTCAGGCCGTGTTGAAGGCATAGATAATAACGGCTTGTTGTTGTTAGCAGATGAGCAAGGGCAAGTTAAAGCATTCGCTTCTGGCGAGGTAAGTTTTCGTCAATCATGAAGCTATTGCTTGATATAGGTAACACCCGTATTAAATGGTGTGTTGAAAAAAATGGAGAGATTAGCGCTAGAGGTAATGTTTCTTATAAACTGATGGATTTTAGTCAAGAAATTCAACAGTGCTGGTCAAAACTGGACACTCCACAACTACTGGCAATATCTTCAGTCAGTGCAAAAGAAATCAGACAGCAGCTTGTAACTATAGCTAAACAAAACTGGCCTGATATTAACGTGTTTATTGCTAAATCTTCAGTGCAAGCCTGTTCTGTTACCAGTGCTTATCAAGATGCTGAAAAACTGGGTGTGGATAGATGGTTGAGTTTAATCGCATTACGACATTATTACCCTGAAATTAATTGTATTGTTGATTGTGGTACTGCCATTACACTTGATTGTTTGGATGAAACTGGGCAGCATTTAGGTGGATTAATTAGTCCAGGGGTACAGTTGATGAAAAAGTCGTTATATCAAGGCACAGAAGATCTTGGGTTTATTAATAAGCCGTATTCCCTTGGATTGGCTGATTCTACTGACTCAGCGATTTATACAGGGACAATTTATGCTGCGGCTGGGCTAATAGAGAAGGCGGTGAGGGACCTTTGTCAGAGTAAAGCGCTGGTTTTAACGGGGGGAGATGCAGAATTGATTGCAAATATACTTAAGTTAGAAGTAATAGTAGAACCTGATTTTGTGTTTAAAGGTTTGTCTTTACTTGCTAAAGAAGCAGGTGTCTGATGAAGTTTCTATTTGTTTTTTCTCTATTGCTTAATATTATTTTCTTTTTGTGGGAATTTAATACGGGTGGTTTTAATTCTAAATTAGAAAGCGAGCAATTTGTTAGTGCTACAGAAAAACAAATTTTATTGTTAAGTGAGTTGCCGAGAATTAATACAGAAATAAATGTGGTTGCAAGCAATACAGATGATATTGCTGAGCCAGGTAATGCTCTAGAAGGAGATGATAATTCTGAAGCTGGTTTGATTGTCGCGCTGGAACCAAATGAACTAGCAATTGAAAAAGAAGTAAGAGTCGTTGTTGCAAGCAATACAGATGATATAGCTGAGCTGGATAGTGCTTTAGAAGGAGGTGATAATTCTGAAGCTGGTTTGATTGCCGCGCTGGAACCAAATGAACAAGCAATTGAAAAAGAAGTAAGTGTGGTTGTTACAAACAATACAGACGGTATAGCTGAGCCAG
>WTAG01000225.1 GCA_013139755.1 Methylomarinum sp.
CTTTTTACTGAACTGCCTAAACTGGGTAGGCACTATGAAGCCGAAGCATTAGATCCGCTTTTACCATGGAACTCGACTGAAAAAATTAAGCCATTACATAAAGCGGCTTGATTTGTCTTGGTGGGATGAATTGACGTTTACGATACAAAGCAACATCACCTAAAAAGATAAGCCGCGTATTATAAAGGATGTCATGTAGTGAAAGAAAATTTACACTGATTCATACGTCTGATTTGGCATCTAAAAGAAAGGAGTTTGTAAGATGAGCCAATAATTAGAGGTAGATCAATTATACGATTGATGCGCTTCGTTACTCAGCACGTTATTCAACGGAAAAATAAACTCGATAATTTTAGTTGCCGATAACTACTATCAATTTTATCTGTAAATGTGAGGTGAAATGCTTATAAAAGATATAATTGTGATATCAATTTTTGCTACAAAGAGTTATCAGCGTCAATAACCGTATTAGATAATAATATCTGCATAGTTTTTAATGAGGCTTCTTTCTCATAAACGGCAAGAAAAGCTTTACTGTTCGGAATAAAATAACCTTCTTCTGGCCATCTATCTCCAATCTCAGGTGGATTTTGAAAATTTTTACACTTTTCTAAGTACATCATATAAGCGGCTGAAATAGCCGCACGAACAACAGATATCGCTTCTACTATTTCTTCTAATGAAACCGTTTCATCGGGATAAAGCCATGTAGTCGCGCCCATAATATCATGTAATTTCCAGTCTTTTTTTGGACTATCAGGATGGTCGTTATGGCATGTAACACAGCCTTCAGATACTGCATAGTCGGGAAACATAGCGACATAACGCTTAATATCGGCAGAATAAAAAAACGCTGGATTTGAATCGGCTCTAATCTGATTAAACTTTTCCACTTGTGACCCAGAAAACTTATTAGCTGATGCAATTGGAAAATCCGAACCTAGAAAAAGCCCCAATGGTACTGGGCTTTTTTCTATATTTCGAGAAACTTCCCTGAGCAACAAAGCGGGTAATGGTCCTGCATCTAATGTTTTATTTTTCCATTTTTCACTATATTCCAACCCCACCTTTTTTCCTTTACCGACAATATCAGAGGTGTAAATAGCACGAGCAACTGCATTTTCAGCCGCCACTACCTGAAACAAAACACGCACGGGAAACTGACTACCCACTTTAATACTACTATCGACTAATCGTTCAGGTGCTGATTTAAAAAGATAAATACTTAGACTAATTAAAATTAATGCACTGATAATAAAAAATTTATTTTTCATAAATACTTTCCTTTGCTTTATGAATAAGTTCCCCTGAATAAGGAAAAGGAGCCGTATTAAAATAAGATTGTATTTTTTTTAGTTTAATTCGTTGTTTTAAATCTGTTTCTAATTTCATATCATGATTTCCATGATAATCATGACAGCCCATACAGGTATCCCAGTCCTTCCTTTTAATTAATTCATGATGAGGCACCGAAATGGAATCATCTTCAATATGAGTCTCTTTATGGCATAGTTTACAGTCAGTCACTTTAAAATGACTAATTCGTCTTCCTGAATGTTCTTGATGACAAGAAATACATAATTCAGGGTGAATTGATTCTCTAGCCTTTTTAAACTTAGGCTCATTAAATCGATAAGTAGGGTGATGGTCATCCTCTCTATCATGACAAGCAATACATTGCTTATTAGCAATTTTAGTAAAGACAAAGTCATTTTCCATTTTTCGCTTGCCCAATAAGTACCTTACATTTGCTTGAATTTGCTGTCTTATTGTTCCGTCCGATGAGATATGACACTCATTACAGTCCAGTTTTTCATGCCCAGGATTTAAAGGACCTGAACTATTCCAATCGTCAAAGTCTTGATGCAATAAGATAAATATCACAGCTACTGATACCCCCACCCCAACAAAATAACCCCATGCTTTAGCTGTCATAATTAACAATATTAAGAGTAAGAAAAGGCATTAAACATATGATAAAACATTAGGCTACTAACCATTATTGATAGAAAAACATGTGATCCCAACCATGTTTTATAGACCGTTTTATTCTCAAAAAGAGACTGGAAATTATCCTTATTACATAAAGGCAATAAAAAGTTTAATAAATAGACGACCGATAAAACAAACAAATAAGCATACCCAAGCCTTGTAGAATGCAGATAAAATACAGCAGGCGCAAAAGCTCCAGTCATTTTATGTAAATTTTGATACCCAATAAAATACTTATTTTCTCTAAGCATCCGAATCAGTGGATAACTCCATTGAAAAAAAAAGTAAGCTAATAATCCATACCCCGTCCACCGCTTGTAGTACTCTTGTAGCTGCAAATTCTCTAATGCAGGGATTTTCAGGCCAAACAAATCTTGAATTAAAAAACATAAAAATAGAACAATCCCAATATAAAAGTATGGTTTAAATGTAAATTGTTCACGAAAAGGTTTGCTTGTCTTAGGTTTTAAAGAGCTATCAATTAAATTCTTACTTGATAACGGATAAATATTTTGACTATTAACCCCCGCTTTTAACAACCCTTTTTGGACATGTAGCTCATATCCAGTAGGTCCTGAAACATAATAGAGTGTTTTAGCATTAGCTCTTATGACAACTTTTTTAATATCCTTAAAATTAATATTGCCTTCAACAGTCGTATTCCTTACATTAAATGAAAAACCCTCTGTTTTGGTAATAACCTTATGGAATTCTATTATTGGTTGGATAGAAATACCAGTATGACCCGTTGTTGAGTAATCTATGTGAAAATTATGATTGTTTTTTTGTTCATTATAAATGGACCGACAAGCTGAAATAACAGGCGTTACGCCTACACCTCCAGCAAAACAAATGATGGGTCTAGCTTCATCTTCTATATTAAAAACACTGTCACCTTGTGGGTCGGAAATAAACAATTCTATTGGCGGTTTTTGATTAAATATCCACTCTGTAAACTCACCCCCTGGCTTTCTTTTAATAATGATTTCTCTGTAAGCAGACTCTGATCTCATCGAAGAAATAGCATAAGGCCTACAAACCCATTTACCTTTTATATTGGCCTTAACAAGAATGTAATGCCCAGGCTGATGCTTAGGAAACTGATATGATTTATCAACAGCAATTAGTCGGTATGATTTGATATCATTAGCTACAAAAAAATTATTTATTGCCGTAACTGCTGTCCATTTAACGCTCTCTCCTAGCATCTCGTGTAGGTATATGGCACAAGACCCACAACCAGTAGACGCCTTAGTTTTTTCAACTAATTCTGAAAATGTTGACGCTCCGGCATTTATAGCATCCTGTACGGTGCCTTTAGTTACCTCCATGCAATGGCATAAAATTAATTTATCATCACTCATTTTTAATCTTAAAAAAACATATTATTCATTCCATAAGTAGTCTCACTATATTTTCTTTTCTAAAAGAAAATTGGATGAGAAGTGGGGAACAAATACAAAAAATCCACTTAATTATGCGAGTTAAATTTTTAAAAACAGCGAAACAACTCAGTTTTTTTTATTTTGAGGGGAAATCACAAACAACATAGTTTGATTATAGAGTTACAGAGTGTTTTCACAACAT
Source organism: Methylomarinum sp. (assembly GCA_013139755.1). The sequence continues at coordinate 3,580 of WTAG01000225.1, forward strand.
CCATATGTACCCCCCCATATAAGGGGGTTAGAAGTTAACTATGGTTCA
>WTAG01000571.1 GCA_013139755.1 Methylomarinum sp.
GCAAAATGAGGGTTTAATTTAGTTAGCCACCATGATGAAATATCTAATAACAAGAAGACATAGGGCATCACTATGACTGTTGCTTTTAGATATTTGGGAACACCAGCAGCTAGACTGAAAATAAGACCTACAAACATAAATATAAATGAGATTCCGAATAGATGAATATGTGAAACGCGAGCTAAAGATGAGAAAGAGGCGCCGGTATCAGTTTCAGCGCGTTTAGCAACATTTTCAAATTTGGTAAAGTCCGGAACAGGCATACCTGAGGCAGGGCTATGACACATAACACAACTAGTATCCATTATTTGACGAATACCAGTATCATAAAAGGCCTTTTCATCTGCACCTTTATGTACCCAGTTAATAATTTTTAAACGATTTTCCTCTGGGGCCATTAATTTCATTGAGCCATTCAGCTTAGCTTCAATAACGGATCCAGAACGTTTTCCATAGTAACTGTACACAATATCATCAACGGATAATCCAACTTCACCATCAGCCATACCATGAGTAAATTGGATTTGTACTATAGCCATTAAGTACCCAATGGCTACAACAACCAAATAGCCGGTAAATAAGGCTTTCAGTGCTATACCTTGACTACAAAGGTTAATATTATGTGTGGCGGCCATAGTGCTTCCTATTAGTTAATTGGAAAATATTTTTGTAGGGCTGTATCTTATAATAATTTTGAGGCTTTAAGAACCAAAGACTTGTTTAAGTAATTCCGTTGTTCTAGCCGCAGGATTTTCACGAATTTTCTTTTCTTCTTGAGCGATAATTGTAAATAAGCCATCTAAGGCTTGCTCAGTGACATACTCCGGCAAGTCAAGGTTAACATTTTCACCTACGAAGGGTATTGCAGCAATTTCGTGGGTTAAATCATTGTAATATTTGGTTGTACCAACTTGATTGAGTGAATTCTCAATTACAGGACGAAATAATTCAGTTAATTGAGAGCTGGTTTTTTCTTTGAAATATTCTGTTGCAGCATCATCAGGCCCCTGCAATATGTTGTTGGCATCTTCAATGCTCATATCGTTGATAGCATTGATAATAATGTTTGTTGCTTCAGGTGCAGCTTTTTCTGCTGCATGATTTATGCTTTGTTCAAACTGATCTGCTTGCTCGCTTAAACCAAACTGGCGCATTAAGTCACTGGCTTGTTGTAGTTGTGGCGGCATTGCGATACGAATCAGTTCATTGGCCAGATAACCATCAGTTTTACTCACACTATCAATGGCTTGACGTGTGCCGACATTTAAAGCTTCTTTTAAACCGGAAACGATAGTGTAGTAATCTAATGCTGAGGTAGTGGTATCAGTATTATCCGACAACAATTCTTTGCCGGTAGCGGTGATATCTTCGAGAAATGAGTCCCAATCAACAAATATTGAGGTGCTATATATAGCTGTTATTAAAAATAAAATAGCTGAAATTTTCTTTGCAATAGTCATTAGTGCTCCCTTTACTGATAATCTAATTTAACAATCATGATAACAAGCTGTGTAACGGAATTAAATTATTTTTGTAATTTTCAGGTGAATAATCTGTCAGTTAGGTAAGGCAAAAAAAATTGCCTATAGAAGCTAACTTTATAGGAGTATAGCCATGAATAATCAAAAGAAAATTTTACCGGTGTTGTTAACTGCTGGTGTGGCTTTAACAGCCATGTCGGGTGTAGTAAATGCTGAGGCGAACCCATTTTTATCTCACGAGTTAACAACAGGATTTCAATTGGCTGATACAAGTGCCGATCCAAAATTTAGCCCTGACGGTCGTTGTGGCGAAGCAAAATGTGGTGCTAATGCAGCTGATAAACAGACTGTATCAGATAAAGCTGCTGCTGATGCCGATAAAACGTTTAAAGCTGAAGGTCGTTGTGGCGAAGCGAAGTGTGGTGCTAATGCTTCTGATAAACAAGAAATAGCGAATAAGCCTGGCACCGGAACTGTGGATAGCGAATTTAAAAAAGGAATTGAAGGCCGTTGTGGCGAAGCGAAGTGCGGCGCTAATACAACTAAATAACTATGAGTGAGGTCCTGATGTTAATTTCAGAACTTAGCGAGGCACAGTAATGTATAAGTCTACATATTTATTAATTCTAGGGTAAAAGGGAAGTGCATACTTCCCTTTTTTTATTTAGTCAGGCTAGCAAATAATGCAGGTAGTTTTTCTGGTAATTTATTAACATTATCGATCACCATGTGTTGATTGCCAAAAATGTCATTTACATACTCATCAGCATGTGGATCTAGACTTATACAATAACTATAAATACCTTGCTGGTCGAGCTCCTGCACTGCTTTATGAGTGTCTTCAATCAATAAGCGTTCATCATCAACATCAATATCAGCCGGTTCACCATCGGTCAAAATCAATAATAGCTTTTTATCTGCTTTCTGAGCGGAAAGATAATGTGCAGCATGGCGCATGGCTGCACCCATACGAGTAGAATAAGCTGCTTTCAGACCTGCAATTCGTCCTTTCACATCATCATCCCAATG
>WTAG01000629.1 GCA_013139755.1 Methylomarinum sp.
ATCAGGGAGATCTGACCAGCGAGTGCCAGCAGGGAAGCCGTTATCGGGGTCACCTTTTGCTTCATCGTAAATATATTCACATTCTAAACAGCGGTATTTTTTAAAGTCAGACACAATTGTTCTCCATAAAGCTCAAAAGATTTACTCGGGCTATAAGTAGCTCTGTTGATCGATGAAAAAAGAGATTTGTATTAAGATGTTGGGGATAGCTAAGAAAATATAGTAGGGTGCAGAAGGCCTCCCCTACTTTTAATATTTAAACAGGGTTAGAATCTAAGAGCCTTATAACCGTGTTTTGCTTTCTCTAATTCAGCCTTAGCGCCTGCTGTATCAGATCCTTTTAAGAGTTTTTTTGCTTTATGAAAATGTGCAGAAAGTCTGCCAATTTTTGGCGCATTTGCTTCACTATTCATTTCTTTTTTAGCACGTTTAGCTTCTTTCATGTGTGCTATAGCAGCAGCAGAATCATTAGCATCAATGCTTTTTAACGCTTCATCGATATGGCCAACAATATTGGCAACTGCTTGCTCATTACCTACGCAAACTCTTCCGTCTTCACAAGCAACCGCAGTTGTTGAAAAAGAACCTAATGAAAGTGCTAATGAGATAGCTACGACAGCGCTTTTTAATAATTTCATTTATTTGCCTCGTTACGTCTAATTAATTAAATAAATACTTCGAGCAGATACGGTTGCGGATTTTATGGTGTGTTTATTTTTGTCGATAGCAAGTGATTCAACTATTTAAACAAACGTAACCAGTCAGCAAAAATCGACTGATAGAAATCCGCAGTTGTGGCCCCTCGAAGTATTAATAATTACTCTATTTTAAAAAATAGTTAATTAAAGAAAGCTCTTAAGTTCATTGAAACCTTTTTCAGCAGCACCTAGGTGATCTTCAGCACCTTGAAAGTCATCATTTTTAAGGGCTGATTTAGCTTTTTTCAAATGTCCAACAGCACGTTGACGTTTACGGTCAACAACATCATTGGCATTAATTTCTTTGCTAGAATCTTTTGCCGCTTTAATGTGCATAAGAACTTCTTGCTTGCCAGATTTATCATCTGCTGCTTTAATCGCTTCAGCAATATGACCAGCAGCAATATCAATTGCTTGCTCAGGACCATAACAAGTTCTTCCATCTTCACATGCAACAGCTGTTGTTGAAAAAGAACCTAAAGAAAGTGCTAATGAAGCAGCTACGACAGCGCCTTTTAATAATTTCATGTAATGTTAACCTCGTTGTAGTTATTGTGATAATAAGCACGTAACTATTATTTATTTAAGTTACATGACTTAGTTGATTCTAGCACAACTTTTGTGAATATTGCATGAATTAAGTCGCTAGAAAGTTTCTGTTAAAAACCTTGTAGCAACTATGATGCAGAGGGTAGTTATAAAAATTGTAGTATTAGTTAAGTAAGATACCCGCATAAATTATAGTGGATTTTAGTTTATTCATTACTATCTACTGAACTTTTCTTAATAGCAGGTCTAACCAGGTTATAGGTAAAAAACGTTTTAAAAAGCCAAATAAATAGGTAGGAAAGGTAACGTAGTAACGAATTTTAGGCTTTTTAGCTTCTAAAGCATGAATGACTTTTTCTGCAACTGCTTCGGGAGGTAATGTAAAGGGAGCGGCAGGGCCTTCTTTTTGTAAGCGTTCTTCCATTGCTTGATAGGTGTCTTTATGAAAGCTAACACTAGGGTCAATATTCTTTTGATATAAAGCAAAGGCATTTTTTCTGAAATTGCTAGTGATAGGGCCTGGTTCAACTAAAGAGAATTTAATGTTTGTATCATGAAGCTCTATGCGTAAGGTATCAACTAGTCCTTCAAGGGCAAATTTACTGGCATTATAAGCACCTCTATATTTCATGGCGACAAAGCCTAATATAGAACTGTTATATATAATCCGTCCATGACCTTGTTGGCGCATAAGGGGGATAATTAGATTGGTTAATTCATGAGTACCAAAGAAATTGGTCTCAAACTGATTTCTTAATACATCGCGACTTAAATCTTCAACGGCACCGGGTTGGCCAAATGCACCATTGTTAAATAAACCATCAATTTTTCCATCGGTTAGTTCGATTAATTGTTTAACGGCTAGTTGAATGCTGGATGAATCAGATAAATCTAATTGTAATGCTTCAAATCCATCTCCTTTTAATCGAGAGACATCTGATTGTTGACGTGCAGAACAAATAACTCGATGCCCTCGTTTTTTTAATTCTATAGCTGTGGTGTAACCTATGCCAGTTGAACAACCGGTAATAAAGACAGTTTTTGATGCGACCATTATTTTGAAAGTTCTGTTTCGTTAAAATGAAAGGTTTTAGCACTGCTACAATCGATAGAAATAACCAGCTGTTTAGTTGTACTTTTGCTGCTCAATTGATCAGATTCAACTCGTAGGCATTCACCGCTTGCTAATGCTTTTTGTGCTGCTAAGCGTCTAAATTTCTCAATTTCAGGTAGTCTAGATTTATGCAGTTTAACTAAGGCAGGCAGTTTGTCAGATCGATAAGGAGGAATTGCAAATGCCGAGAATTGTCGAGGATGGTCTTTAACCAATTGCTGGTTAAGTGCGCTTTCCATTAATGCTTGTTGTTTTAGCTTTGCTGCTTGCTCTTGCAGTTTTAGTTGTTCTGCTGCTAGTTGGTTTTGTATTTCTTGCTCCAATTCATTCTTTTTTTGTTCAATCGACAGGTCTGTTAATCCACCTGTTTTCATATTAATTTTTGCACCTGTTTTTTCTATAGCACAGGGTGATGATTGGTAAGAGGTGTTGCCTTCCTCATCTGTACATTTGTATGCACCAGCTAAAATACTGCCAGAAAATAATGTAGTCGCTAATATAACGACAAGTGGTTGTACTAATTTCATCTTATCTCCTATAAACGAATGCCACTATTACTCAACTAGCGCTTCGTGTAAATAAGTTTTTAATGATAATGCTTGCTAATACAGTAAACAGTTAGTTATCAAGTGATGCTGGTGTTACTTGCAACATTATTTAAATGGGAATGTAATCCTGGTATATACTTCGCGCGGCCACGGATACGGATTTTATAGTGAGTTGATTTTTGTTGATAGTAAGGCGCTAAAACAGACGCGAAGCACATGGATGTGCAAGTGTCTGTTTTAGCAACGCAGTCTATCGACAAAAATCAACCGATAGAAAACCTCATCTGTGATTGTGTGAAGTATAATTAGCCTTAAAATATTTTCTATGTTCAATACTATTTGAAAAGTAGTGAACTTTATAACGCAACGTTCGTCTGAATGAGTTGATTTTTCTAACTGACAGACAGTAACAAGGATATAACCCCCGATCATGACAGCGATTAGTTTAAGTAACTCTCAAACTTCTGTACACCAACTCAAAGACTATATTAGCCAACAAATTATCGGACAGGATGGTTTAGTCGATAGAATGTTGATTGCCTTATTGGCCGATGGACACCTGTTAGTTGAAGGTGCTCCAGGATTAGCCAAAACGCGAGCAATTAATGTCCTTAGTAAAGGTATAGAGGCTGATTTCCATCGGGTGCAATTTACCCCAGATTTATTACCCGCTGATTTAACCGGCACAGAAATTTTTCGACCACAACAAGGTTCATTTGAATTTCAAAAAGGGCCTTTGTTTCATAACCTGGTACTGGCGGATGAGATTAACCGTTCACCAGCAAAAGTGCAGGCCGCTTTGTTAGAAGCCATGGCAGAAAGGCAGATTACAGTAGGTAGCACAACCTATCCTTTGCCTAAGTTGTTTATGGTAATGGCAACACAAAATCCGATAGAGCAAGAAGGAACTTACCCTTTACCAGAGGCACAATTAGATAGATTTTTATTGCATATAAAAATTGATTACCCTCAAGCAGAGCACGAAAAAGATATTTTGTATCTCGCCCGTGCTGAAGCGCGAGGGGATATTCAACAGCAAACCGAGCCTTTTCAAGCGATT
>WTAG01000293.1 GCA_013139755.1 Methylomarinum sp.
AAAAAACTTTAGACAGTAAAAAAGAGGCTGAGGATTCAGCATTACAGTTCAAAAAAGATGCTGCCAACGACCCAGTTTTGTCCCAACAAGCTCAAAGTAGCTCATTAACATCTAACGAAGTTTCCAGGTTACTAGGCCAATAATATTTATGTCCATTTTAACTGATATTTTTATTTATCCAGTCAAATCACTTGCTGGAATAAAAGCTTCGACGTGGCCAGTAACTGAAAAAGGCCTATTACACGATAGAAAATGGATGTTAATTGATAATCATAATCAGTTTCTTAGTCAACGCCGCGTACCAAAAATGGCTTTGATTAAAACCCGGCTAACAGAAACAGAACTTATTTTAAGCACAGCAACATCGGGCAGTATTTCTTTAAAAATCGATCCACAAGATGGCACTGAAATTATTGCACAGATCTGGAACGATCAATGCCCTTCAAAAACAATTTCTAAACAGGTAGACCTTTGGCTCAGTGACTTTTTAGGCATAGAATGCAAATTAGTTTATCAACCAGCAGATGTCACTCGCCCTGTTGACCCCGACTATTCTATAGCAAGTGACAAAGTAAATTTCTCTGACGGTTTCCCTTTTCTTATCACTTCAGAAGCCTCATTAAACTCATTAAACCAGGCCATGGGACTTCAGCTGCCCATGCAAAGGTTTCGTCCTAACCTTGTTATTTCTCAATGCGAAAGTTATGCAGAAGATGGCTGGCGTGAGATTTCAATTAACGATATTAGCTTTAGACTCCCCAAAGCCTGTTCCCGGTGCTCAGTACCAACCATTGACACTGAGACAGCCCAAACAGGAAAAGAACCGCTAACAACGCTGAATCGCTTACGCAAATGGAATAAGAAGGTTTATTTTGGACAAAATGCGCTACATGATAATACAGGGACATTATCAATAAATAGCTTAGTAAAAATCAATCTCACTGGCCCTAACCAACCTCCCCTCTGACATCCTTCTTCTTTGCGGAATAGCTTATTTGCAGTAGAATGATCGGTTTAGTTTTTATCGCTTTACACTATTGTGGCTGAAAGTGTTTTTAACCCTCCTTCTTACAAAGGAAAGTCTAAATTCAAATTACTTTTCCCCTCTATTAATAAGCTAATCTACATGGCAGCAATAAACCCATTGCCTGCCAATTTACTTACGTAATACTCAAATAAATCAATGAGCTCAACAGAAACCCAACTTTCATCTAACTTTATTCGCCATCTTATTACTAAAGATATTAGTGATAATAAAAACAACGGCAAGGTCATTACCCGTTTCCCACCTGAACCTAATGGTTACTTACATATTGGACATGCAAAATCAATTTGTTTGAATTTTGGTATGGCTGCTGAGTATAAAGGTGATTGTAATTTACGCTTTGACGATACCAACCCAGAAAAAGAAAGCATTGAGTTTATGGAATCTATTGAGCGTGATATTCAATGGCTTGGGTTTGAATGGGCAAATAAGCATCATGCTTCTGATTATTTTGAACAGCTATATAATTATGCAGTTCAGTTAATCAAACAGGGTGATGCTTACGTTGATAGCTTAAATGCAGAACAAATTCGTCAATATAGAGGTTCATTAACTGAACCAGGCAAAGAAAGCCCTGATAGAGGCAGATCAGTAGAAGATAATTTAGCTTTATTTGCTGGGATGCGTAATGGTGACTATGCAGATGGTCAATTTATATTACGTGCTAAAATTGATATGGCATCACCTAACATCAGCATGCGCGACCCTGCGCTTTATCGTATAAGACGCGTTCATCATCAACGTACTGGGGATGATTGGTGTCTTTATCCTATGTATGATTTTACTCATTGCTTATCTGATGCCATTGAAGGTATTACTCATTCACTTTGTACTCTAGAGTTTGAAGCGCATCGCCCCCTGTATGATTGGGTGTTAGATAAGCTGGAAACACCGAGTCACCCTCAACAAATTGAGTTTGCCAGATTACAACTTGAATACACCATTGTTAGTAAGCGTAAACTTGCTCAGTTAGTTAATGATAAGCACGTAAGTAATTGGAATGATCCTCGCATGCCAACCATTGCAGGGATGCGTAGAGCGGGTTATACCCCTAACGCAATCCGTGATTTTTGTGAACGCATTGGTATTACCAAAAAAGATTCGTGGATTGAAATGGCGGTACTAGAAAACTGCATCCGTGAAGACTTAAATGAAAATGCACCTCGTGCTATGGCTGTTTTGCAACCGTTACGTGTAGTGCTTGAAAATTATCCAGATGATCAAGTTGAAATACTTGAGGTCAGTAATCATCCACAAAAACCTGAATTAGGTACACGTAAAATACCTTTTTCTAAAGTTATTCTTATTGAACAAGATGACTTTGCAGAGATCCCACCAGCTAAATTTAAACGTTTAATTGCTGGCGGAGAAGTCCGTCTACGAAGCTCTTACGTTATTAAATGTAATGAGGTTATAAAAGATGATGCTGGCAATATAATTGAACTACGCTGCAGTTATGACCCAGCTACTTTAGGAAAAAAACCTGAAGGTAGAAAAGTTAAAGGGGTTATTCATTGGGTATCAGAACAACATTCCCTCCCCGCTGAATTACGTTTATATGACCGCCTATTTAATGTAGCCAATCCAGACTCGGAAGAAAACTTCCTTGATGCCATTAACCCGGATTCACTTGAAACACTGACAAACTGTCGAGTTGAAGCCAGTTTAGCCGAAGCAAATTCTGGTGATGGCTTTCAATTTGAAAGAACCGGATATTTTTGTGTTGACTCTGTTGATAGTTGCTCAGATAAATTAGTCTTTAACAGAACAGTCACACTGCGTGATACTTGGGCTAAGTAAAACACTAGCTAATTTTAGGCCTTTATAACAATAAGGAACGTGCATGAAATAACTTCCCAATCTCTAACTGGTTTTTTTGCTCCAGCTGGGATGATCTCATTCGTTGCGTAGAATAACTATGCGCCTCATGAGATCATCCCAGCTGAAGCAAAAATCCTGAGTTATAACTTTGGGAAG
>WTAG01000607.1 GCA_013139755.1 Methylomarinum sp.
TATTCGTGAAATTAAACGACATAGCCTCATTGGTAGCCTGGCAACACGTTATGGTGTTACTGATCGTTTGGAATTAGAACTTCGCCTACCTTATGTATACCGCGATGACAGCCAACGCTCTCGTGCAATTAGTGTAGGTGTAGGCGAAGATGAAACCTTTAACGCAACAGGAAATAATATTGGTGATATTGAATTTTCAGCACGTTATCAATTGAATGGTGCAGGGACTGGCTGGCCAATTTTTGTCGGCAACTTGATCACGACCATACCAACGGGCACCAGTCCATTTGAAGTCGACTTTGTGCAGTCAACTGTTGGTGCTATGTTTCCAACTGAATTACCGACAGGCTCTGGATATTTTAGTTTTCAACCCAGTATTACAGTGCTTTATCCGACCGACCCAGGTGTGTTTTTTGGTAATTTAAGTTATAGCTATAATGCTGAAACCAGTGAAAATATAGGTAAGGTCGACCCTGGCGATGCCATTGGTCTCAGTTTCGGCATGGGCTTTGCGTTAAATGAACGCTCTTCATTCAGCCTGGGTTATTCACATAAACATGTATTCGAATCAGAAATTAATGGCATCACTCTAGAAGGTAGTGAGGTTAATATTGGCCAACTTTTAATAGGCTATTCATTTAGATACTCAGCTAAAACAAATATTAATTTATCATTGGGTATAGGTACTACTGAAGATGCTCAAGACGTGCGCCTTAATCTTAGAGTCCCTATGTCATTTGATGATTTCTTATCCGAAGTTGGAGACTAAACTTTAGGCGCAGACCTTAACTCATCTCCTTACACACAAGTCTGGTGTTTTAAGTAAATCAATGACTTACATAAATGGGCTGAATTTTAAGAACCCAGTAAAATCAAGGGACACAGGGAATTGTATAAAAATAGTACAATCTCGTAACCCATTGATTTATATTAAACCTAATACTTGTGTGTAAGGAGATGACCTTAACTCCATCTCCTTACACGTATCTTTTTAAACATTAAGAATCAACAGCTTACATAAAATCAGTAAAACTAAAGAACCCAGTAAAATCAAGGGTTACAGAGAATTGTACAAAAACAATACAGATTCATAATTCATTGATTTATATGGTGATTAATACTTGTGTGTAAGGAGATGCCTTAACTCGCCTATATATGAATGCCTGTTTGAGAAATATTTTTATGCTTTAGCCATTGAACATAAGCAAATGCAGATCTTGTTAACCGGACCTATAAATTCGTGCATTCATCAATTTCCAACCTAGCTGAAAGCATCCAAAAAAGCTCTGATAAAAACATTATAAATAATAATGGCTGATTAAATAACGACTTACCTATAATTTTTACCCAGCATCATACAAATATCAGGCGTGTTCTCTGCGCACAATATAAAATATATTTGTCTTTATTTATTATATTTAAATTAATATAATAAACCTGTTATTTAATAAGTAAAAACACCTATAGTTAGCAATAACTAAAAAAACCATCAACGTAATAAGGAAACATTAATAATTAAAACTATTTTTAATACTACTGATAACTTATTTAAATGAAGGTAATATCTGCCCTCTAAACACTTCAGCAGCACTTGCATTATAATTAATACCGCTAAGATTACTAATATCTATATTGATCGTATTTATAGTTCTAATAATTTGATTATCCAGATTATTCTGAATAATAGAAGTTAATAAAGAAGATGAAAAACCTGATACAAAATTTAACGCCCCATTTTGTACTAAGGAAATATTCGTTGGAATTTCAAAATAGGATGAAAAAGATTCCACACCATTTTGAAAAACTTGCTTTTCAAAACTAAAGTCAATAATCACTCCATTGGCTAAAGCAAAACCTCCCCGTAATGCATCAAGTTCTTCATCAGTCGCTTTTTCCCACTCTTGATTAATGAAGCTCCCAGAAATATAGTCTTCCGCACAAACATTTGAAGTTAGATTGGCTAAACCGAATATACCTAATACGCAAGTATGCATGCATTGGCTAATTAGCAATCGAAAATAAATATTCATTCAAATACCTCCAGTTAGAATTAAAAATCATAATTCCCTGGTTGTAATAAATTAAACAACCCTAGACTTGATCTATCTATTGCCTCTCTAAGAGGTGCTTTTACAATGAGGTTCCAATCTCTATCATCTTGAAAGAGAGCTTTACCAGATTGATTATCTTTTATCAAAAAAACGATACGATTCCCCCACATAGAGGTGAATTCCTCTCTCGAAAAAACCTTAACACCTAACGCAGGATCTCCTATCAAAACATAATCATCATTTACTGCTTTTATAATAATAAAGTGCATATAACCCTTATTATTGATAATGGTTATAGCGGGTGCATTAGATGTGATCAACTGCTCCAGGTTTATTTTAAACCCATCAGAATTGTAACCTCGCCTTTCTAAATACCGTTTCATATCTAGTAATGAAAAACCTAACTTCTTGATTTTATTTTCGTTACCATGTTGATACATATCAAGAAAAACGCTTTGTTCATCAACTCTATCGTCGTAATGAAAGGTTAATAAACTAGCTAAAGCAGCTGAACCGCAACTAAAATCATATTTTTGTTTATAAATAGTTTTAAAACGCCGTTCAGTAAAACTTGTGACAGGAAGATAAAAATTGCCTCCCCCGACAATCCCATTAAAATTAATTCCGCCAGCATTTACGTCAAGGCTAACAATTAAAAAAAAAGCCACTGTAATGATTGTTCCTTTCATAATATAACCATACTGAATCAGTGAATGACCGTCACATTGATAATGGTTGAGTCTTGAATAATTACATTGTTTCCAGTATTCTGAATCACAGAGACAATACCACTCGCCTCTGTAAAAGCACCATGATCAATAATATTAAACCCATTAACATTATTTACTGCAAAATTATTAGCTAAGGATGCTTCTAAATTAGCATTACTAACTGTCGTTACATCAACTACTCCGCCCATCCCTCTTACTTGTTCCAATTCATCTAATTCAACAGCTTCAACATCCTCGCTCCCTTTATATTGTTCAACCGACATCTCATCGGCTTGAACAATAAAATTTGTTGATAATATTAATAGAAGAAATGTAA
>WTAG01000496.1 GCA_013139755.1 Methylomarinum sp.
CAGGATAGGGCTTTGAAGATAATATTGCTATCGCAACACCACTGAATTTCACGACTTGAGGTAATGCCCTTGGAATAGGCAAACAGGATGATTTTTAGCAGAATCGCTGGGTCATAGGCAGGACGTCCTTCATGATCATTTTTAAAGGCTTTGTCAAAAATACTAAGATCTAGTTTTTTTGTGACTAGATAATGTAAGGCGTGTTCAAAGGTGCCTGCTTGCAGTTGATCCTGAAAATTGATCACAACCATCAGGTTTTGGTTGTAGTCGTAGGGGATATATTTGGCCATCAGCAACACCTTTGTTTCGATGACCTATTTTACCAAATTTAGGGATTTTTTTAGGTTTTTCTACAGCTTGAACGACTGCATCACTTGACGCAAAAAGCAGAGCGACGATAGGAGCGGCGCTTTTTGCGGTCAAGTGGATGCACTGGTTATACCATTATGCTGAACCAATTGATTTAACTATTGGTGCAATTTCTTTAAACTCATTAACCCAAATAACGTTCAATCCAAGTTCATTCGCATCCTGTTCCTCTAAAAATTCGGCTAAATCATCAACACGATCTTTACCATTTTTAGGGGATAAGGTTTTTTTAATTATATAGTGGTTAATAAATTTGTTCGGATTCTTCCGATTTGCTACGTCTAGCAACCTTCTAAGATTTGGATCAGTTAAACTTAAGCCGATAAATAAACACGTATTTTGGCTAAGCTTGTTTAATTGAATTAAGTTAGACCAGCTAAAAGGATCTATGAATTGACTATGATACGCATCCTCACTAAAGACAATATCTTTATCTTTTAATATACGCCCTTTTCTCGGCAAATATCCATGCACATGATATATAGGAAGCTCACTTGACTTGCTTCGCATACCCTCAGTGTATATTGCTTTGTGTGTTACCCTGTTTTTTTCCAAAGCTTCTTCAATCAAATTATCAAAATTAAAAGTTATTAGAGAATCAAGTGGTTTACCATCCCTCTTTGGGCGTGACAATTCGACAACAGCTTCAATAATATCTGATGTATCAGGATTATTTTGGTATAAAGCATCCCGTAGCTCTGAGGAAAAATCTTTGCCCAGATTGGATTTTAAATACTTTCCGATAATGAGAGCCGATGAGCCATATCGTTTCTGAAACTCATTTGCATCTGAAACTTTTAGTGATAAATTTTCATTATTTGAAATACTTGCCATCATTTTTTCAAGGAGACCTAATAATAAATTATTCCATGAAGAAATTCCTGCCCCAACGGAAACACCAGCCCCACAAACCAATGTAAGCCTTCCATCATGGTGAGCAAGGGAAAGTGCCTCAATTGCTTGAGTATTTTCATTTTCGGTAGGCGTTCGCCTCTGATTAATTAAGTCATCTTCGTTAAGCGCAGTGATTAAGCTTTGAACACCTTGATCTATTCCTTTACTGAGATCCACATATAAATATTTTGAAAGATAACTTGGAACAGAACTAGAATCTATTAAAACAGGAATTACTCTTCTATTATCACTAGATAAATCACCTAATGCTAGTGCTGAAACCTCATGCATTACCCATTTAGATTGAAGAGAATGCTTGCTAATAATAACAATAATTGTTTGAGCTTTCTTAATACCCAGATTGACCTTTTCAATCAGGTTATCACCTGCCTTAAGATTAAGCTTGTCTTGCCATACCTCATGCCCAGCCTCAGACAAGTGCTTGAAAAGTAAATCCGCATATTTCTGGTCTTGATGGCTATAGCTTAGAAATATATTCATTTCATTGATTTCTCACTGGGTATAACGCCAAATTCAGTGGCCGCTGGCAGATATACGATGAACTCTGTAAACACACTGAACTATGATAAAAAATGACCTTTGAAAAAAAATGTGCTGCCAGCGGTCGACTGGAATTTTTTGTTATAAGACATTTTAGCCAGCCCACATTGCTTTATTTATTTTATAAAGAACATGCTCACGCAAATGATGACCTTCTGGAATACTCGGATGTTCAAAATTTTGCATTACATTTTCCATTTTAAGTCTTTCCATTACTGATTTTGACTTTGCATTTTGTAATGAAGCAAATGATACGACTTCATTTAACTGTAACACATCAAATGCATAATTAAGCGCTGCTCTTGCTGCTTCCGTTGCGTAGCCTTTACCCCAATATTTTTTAGATAACCGCCAGCCTATTTCTACACAGGGCGTAAATGGTAAATCAGCTTCTGGTTCATGTAGACCAACAAACCCTATAAAACTATTATCCTCTTTTAGCTCAACAGCCCAGAAACCCCACCCCTTTTTTGAAATTAGTGATTCTGCTTTTTTAGCAAATCTATTGCTCTCTGACTCTGTCAGTACACTAAGGTAATACTTCATTACATCAGAGTCAGCATTTATCCTTGAGAATATAGAATAATCACTTGGTAACCACTGACGCAAGATTAGTCTATTAGTTGTTAATGTTGAAATATCAACCATGTTCAGAACCTTTCTTTTGTCTTATAACGCCAAGTTCAGTGGCCGCTGGCAGATATACGATGAACTCTGCTAGCACACTGAACTTTGATATAAAATGACCTCTGGAAACGAACTGCGTTGCCAGCGGTCAACTGCAACTTTTTGTTAAGTTATTTTTGGTGCAGAACTGGGAATCGAACCCTGGCGCACTCTTGAGAAGACCTCGGTTTCCATAAATTATCTATCTCTAACTGGGTTGAAGTTGCCACCAGGCATATTCTGCAGTAACGCCACTTCGCACCATACGCAAACCATTGTTGTAACCATGATGTTTAAATTGTTCATAAGCGTCTCCATTAGATTTAATACTTCACCGAACAGAATAACCTCCAACCCAAACGAGATATTAATAACTATTTCCACCGAGGCCCATTGACCCAAACTTTTTCTCTTTTAGAACTTAACGCCGCAAGATTACGTTGTTAAGTAGAATTTTGAAAAATAATACCTAGTCATCATCCTCGTTATCAGAACCCTGGTACTCGTCATTGTTGGGGTTTAACTGATTAGAATGATTGTCCATACTGTCATCATATGCGTCATTGTTTGGATTCATGCTATCACTGCGATCATCATTTGAATCTCTACCCATAATATTCTCCATTTTTTGTTGTGCCGAAAAAAATCAAATCCCCTCATTCGGCTATAAGGGGAACTTAACGCCAAGTTCAGTGGCCGCTGGCAGATATACGATGACTTCTGCAAACACACTGGACTATAATAAAAAATGACTTTTGAAAAAAAATCTGCGCTGCCAGCGGTCAACTGGAACTTTTTGTTAGCCATTAAATTCACTCTCATCTATTCTATTCTTCTCTCCCTCAAGAGCCATATGAATATAATTTCTTATAGTAGATTTAGATGTTTTTCCTTCCATTATTTCTTCAACGGCTTCTGGAGGAATACCTGATGAAATCAAATGCTGTATTTCTGCTCCTGTACTTCGTTTACGCGCATGTTCAGTTTTACGCAATACAATATTATCTATTTCCGTATTTGACGGACTTTGTTCCATTGTTCTTACTCTTCGGTCCAAGGTTCTAACGGTACGAAGAACTTCGGATAAAATGTTTTCTTCAGTTCGAGCAACTACATGTTCCCCAATTGGGTTTTCTTTCAGAGCTAGTTCAAACCCTTTCTCAAATTGCGGCCAATATGTATTAAAGACTTGTTCAAGAACCTTTTCCCGAAGCGAATGCTCGCCAAGTGAAGAATTTAAAGTTCTGACTAACTCATAAAGACCATCTTTATTAGGTAATGTATGATTAAATTGTGCTAATGGATTACCAACATCTGTTGGATCAAGGTCTATCAGAAAGGTACAAACTCTTGAGCTCGATAAACCCTTTGCAAGTGCACCAGATTCAAAAAGTATCCAAGGCTTATCTAAGTTATCTTTTGTAAGACAAACAACCCCAATTGTTGTATCTTTTAATTGGTCAGTTATTTCAGAAAACCATAAAGATCCTCGATCAATATCTTTACTTGACATCCACGGTCTAATTGCTTGTAAAACACATTGAATCCAATCATCTAAGAGTTCTGCCACAGCTCTACTTCGATGACCAGACCAACTAATAAATACTTTCAATTTAAATAACTCCTTTTCTAGCTAACACCCCAATCAGATGACACCGATGGGTAACTGAAAAATTAACAATAACACGATTTACTAACGAAAAACTAGCGTTTAAAAAACACGACGCGTTTAGGTGGTCAGCTGCATTGGATTGTTAATACGAGATAAATTGATGGATTTCATTGGCTAACATTCACTGAGCATAGCGGCTTTTATTAATGCTCTTTAGTAACAGCGTGAAAAATAGAGGCCTTTGTTTAAAGCTTGCCTTGGTTGATACTGAA
>WTAG01000392.1 GCA_013139755.1 Methylomarinum sp.
TTTTTTACTATGCGCTAAATTTTGCTCGACACCATCTAGTTGACAAATAAAGTCTTTCCCTGAATCTTTTGCTTGATAGAGTGCAATGTCAGCACCTGAAATCAGATCACTAATAGTATTAGCATCTTTCGGATAAGTCGCAAGCCCGACTGAAATACTGATATGAATATTTTTATTTTTTAAACTATCAAATTCAAACTCATTTTCCCTAACCGCTTGACGTAAACTTTCAGCCACTATTAAAGCATTTTCTGTGGAGGTTTCCGGTAAGATAACGGAAAACTCATCACCACCAATACGCGCCAGCACATCGCCTTTACGTAAATTTTTTCTTAATGTTTGGGATATATGTATCAGAACCTGATCACCACACATATGGCCATGGCTGTCATTAACCCCTTTAAAATTATCAAGATCTATAGACAGTATGGAAAACTGTGAGTGATGGCGAGTCGAACGCTCAACTTCATATTCAAGAATATCGTTAAAATAGCGACGATTATGCAATCCCGTCAATGGATCATGTTCGGCATAATATTCCAATTCATCCAATGATCGACTAAGGGACTTACTGGATCCCACGACCATAACCATAACTGCAAGTATTGATCGGATAATGCTTTGTTCCTGAATACTGAGTGGATAGCCTGAAGCGTAGCCAACACCTAAAATTCCACCTAAGCCAGGTTTCCCCCCTAATACACCAACAGTAATAATTTCAACTTCATCAATACTTCGCTGCGCCTCTATTCCTGATACATCAAACTCTTCAATATTAACCAGAGTATCAGCGTGCATACCCAGTTCGGAAATCAAATTTTCCGACAGGGTTTTACGAGCATAGTGTTTACTATCATCTGAATATTGCCCAAGGTAATACAAATAAATGTCGACGCCATTTGCATCACTAAAAGCAATAGTGAAAAAATTCATCGGAAAAAAAACATGAAATTCACGCAAAATATCCTGTACAAACGTTTTCCATTGGGTCACATTTTCATGCGATAAAATAATATTTTCCAACACACCCGACTGACGCTCAAATAGACTTTTATCGATTAATGTCAGAGAAAGCCGCTCCACTAATTCATGCGTTTCTACGATTAAGGATTCAATCCGCTGATAATTTTGTACTATATCTTTATTGTGTTCATTTTTTAATAGGGCTAAATTAGCCCCTACATTTTTAAGGCGTTTAGCATAAGTCGATACTTTTAAATGGACATCCTCCTCTCCTGACAGCTCATCCAATGCAGAAGAAACTTTATTTAACTCAATAAGGGTCATATCCATAAGACCTTTATCAAACATCTCTGTTCTAACCTGACATTCAAGTAACCCTGTTAAGTTTTGGATAATATGGGTATAAAAAGCCTTAAGCTGAGAAGGTTGTGAGTGAAAGCTTTCCATTAGTCTGATTCCAATGCAAGTAAATCACTGCCACAAGGTAAATCATACAGCCAATTTAGAAAGTCTTCTTTTGCCTGGCCTTTATACACAGGACCATGTTGTGGCGCAATAATATCAACATCCAGTTTACGCACCTGTTCAACCCAAAAACGTAATGCGCGGTTTGATGCCATATAACGCTTATGAAAACCTTCAGTAAACTTTAAATGTTCAGTGAAATTATCAACGAAGATCTCGCAATCATCCTCTGGAACCATAGAGGCACCAACATCACCTGAAAATAGAATTTTTGAAATGGGATCGTAGACATTGATTTGTCCTGGTGAATGTAAAAAATGTGCTGGTACAAAGTTTAATTTCAGGCCAGAGGCTAATGTTCTTTGCTCACCTTCATCATTTATCCCGATAAATCGTTGCATACCGGTAATACCGTAATGGGGTAAAAAGCGATGCCAGATTTTAGATACATAGACTTTTGCTGAGGTAAGTCGCAACCAACTAGTCAAACCTCCTACGATATCAGGGTCTTGATGAGATAAAACGATGGCTTCAATATCTGCTGGCTTAACATGTTGCAACAATTCATTTAGCACATGAGGCATAACACCAAATCCACCTGGATCTAATAAAGTACCTTTACCATTATGGATGATTAGATACTGATTGGAGGGGATGCCATCCTCTTCTCCTGGCTCACTTTCATTTAACAGGATAAATCGATGTGAGGCTCCCCTAGTTTAACGGATACTTTAAATAAGCGACAATGTCGCTAAGGAGTATCCAAATGACAAATAAAAGAAAGCCCTATAAAACCTATACCCGAGAGTTCAAAATTGAAGCTGTTCGTTTAATGAACGAATCTGATAAGCCCTCATCTGAGTTAGCAGCAGAACTGGGTATTCGTCGTAATCAGCTATATAAATGGAAGGAGCAGCTTGAAAATAAAGGTACGGAGGCCTTTCCAAATAAGTCGGGGCGGCCTCGTAAGGAAAATCAGAGTGAAATGGTGACACTTCGTCAAGAAAATGATCGTCTGAGAGAGGAAGTTGAAATCTTAAAAAAGGCCGCAGCGTACTTTGCCAGGGAACTCAAGTGAAGTACGCGTTCATTAAAAATCAGAGGCAATGGCATGCCTTAACACGTTTATGTTCAGTACTGAATGTATCGACCAGTGGTTATTATGATTGGTTAGATAGACCACCCTGTGCGACTGAGCGGATGAACAAAAGATTATTAAGCAAAATACGATGCTTTCATCAATCAAGTCGCCAAACCTATGGTTCACCTCGCATTCACAAAGATTTACTCACATCAGGCGAACATGCCGGCGTTAACCGTGTTGCAAAGCTGATGAAGGCGGCCGGTATTCGATCAAAGATGAGCAAACGGTTTATCATAACGACGAACTCTAAAAACACCTTAGCACCGGCACCCGATCGCTTGAAAAGAGTATTTCGTACCACACAACCAAATCAGGCTTGGGTATCTGATACAACCTTTATTCGAACTCGTCAGGGCTGGCTATACCTTGCCATCATGCTTGATTTATATTCTCGTCAAGTGATCGGTTGGGCAATGAGTGACCGTAACAACACAAAACTGGTGATTGATGCCTTGCAAATGGCTGTCGCTCGGAGGCATATTGAAAAGCCTGTCATCGTACATTCTGATCAAGGTAGCACCTATGCCTCGGGTGATTACCAGCGGCTGCTCAGTCAGCACGGCATGTTGCCGAGTATGAGGCGAAAAGGTGAATGTTATGACAATGCGGTGGCAGAGAGCTTCTTCGGGACATTAAAAACTGAATGGGTAGATGATGAAGATTATCGAACAAGAGAACAAGCAAAACAAAGCTTGTTTGAATATATTGAGGTATTTTACAATCGACAACGAAGACATTCGTATTTGGGGTATGTAAGCCCAAACGAATATGAGCAGGCTAATGCCCTTTAGTTAATCTGTCCGTTATTTTGGGGGAACCTCAATGTGACCCCCCATTATATAAAGATATATTGTTACGCATTTTTATTCCCATATATTTTGCAAGAAAAATAATAACACAGCAGAAATTAATGTGAACCATTGCCCGAGGCCAATTTTATTAAAACAGCTGTGGATTAATGTGCATAGAGCTGATGGCTGAGCTAAGATAGAACACGCAATGTTCTCTCAAATAATTATGGTGAGGTCAGACAGTATGAGCTATCAATATATTCGTTTTTTTGAAGAAATAGAAATTAATGATATTCCTCTTGTGGGCGGTAAAAATGCTTCACTGGGAGAGATGTATCAAAAATTGGGATCTCAGGGCGTTAAGGTACCGAACGGTTTCGCTATTACTGCTGAGGCTTATCGCTATATTCTGAAAAGCAGCAACAGTTGGGATGAATTACGAGCAACACTTAACGGTTTACAAGCAAATGATGTCGAAAACCTGACTCGTTGCGGAAAAAAAGCCAGAGAGATTGTCTACTCAGCCGCTTTTCCTGCTGATCTGGAAATGGAAATCAGTCAAGCCTACCAACAACTACAACTGCAGTATGGTTCTGACCTGAGTCTTGCGATACGCAGTTCGGCTACAGCAGAGGATTTACCAACTGCCAGTTTTGCAGGACAACAGGATACTTATCTTAATATTACTGGTGTCGCTGATTTGCTGGAATCCTGTCATCGCTGCTTTGCCAGCCTGTTTACTGATCGCGCGATTCATTACCGTATGGATCAGGGCTTTGATCACCTAAGCGTAGCACTATCTATTGGGGTAATGAAAATGGTGCGCTCCGATCTTGCCAGTAGCGGGGTGATGTTTACACTGGATACCGAATCTGGCTTTAGAGATGTGGTGTTTATTACTGCAGCCTATGGATTGGGGGAAAATGTGGTGCAGGGCACGGTAGAGCCTGATGAGTTTTATGTGCATAAACCTACCTTTATACAAGGTCATCGCAGTGTATTGCGACGAGTGTTGGGTCTTAAAAAAATCAAAATGATTTATAACAACGGTACCACTCGTGAAGCCACCAAAAATGTGATTACCTCTGCTAAGGATCGGGACCGTTTCTGTTTAAGTGATAGCGATGTTCTGGACTTGGCTGACTATGCCATCAAAATTGAACAGCTTTACAGTGAAGTTGCCAGAAAGGATAGACCCATGGATATGGAATGGGCTAAGGATGGGCTGGACGGTGAGTTATATATTGTTCAGGCCAGACCGGAAACTGTGAGCTCACAAAAACAAGAGCTGTTGTTAGAAGAGCATCAGCTACAGGGCAGCGGTAAAGTTATCACGAAAGGACATGCGGTGGGAGGCAAAATTGCTAACGGCATAGCGCATGTAATTAATAGTCCAAAAAAACTGTCTGAATTTCGTGCTGGCGAGGTGTTAGTTACCGATACCACCTCACCAGACTGGGAACCCATTATGAAAATTGCCTCCGCCATAGTCACTAATCGTGGCGGACGCACCTGTCATGCGGCAATTATTGCCCGAGAGCTTGGTATTCCAGCAGTTATAGGTTGTGATAACGCAACAACTGAAGTGGCTAATGGAGAACAAGTAACCGTCTGCTGTGCCGAGGGAGATACTGGCAAAGTCTATCAAGGCAATATTCCATTCCATATTGAGAAAACTAATCTGGCGGAATTAAAACGCCCCAAAACCAAGATAATGCTCAACTTGGGCAATCCTGATCTAGCATTCAAAACAAGTTTTCTGCCAAACGATGGTGTCGGGCTTGCGAGAATGGAGTTTATTATCAATGAATATATCAAGGTACACCCAATGGCCTTGTTACATGTCGATCAGGTACAAGATAGCAAGCAAAAGCGAGAAATTAAACGCTTACTGCTAGGTTATGACAATCCAGCCGATTATTTTGTACGTCGTTTATCTGAAGGCGTAGGCACGATTGCCGCAGCCTTTTACCCAAAACCCGTTATCGTTCGCATGTCTGACTTTAAAAGCAATGAGTATGCATCGCTACTTGGTGGTACTGCTTTTGAAGCTAAAGAAGAAAACCCGATGATTGGCTTTCGTGGGGCTGCCCGTTATACTCATCCAGCTTATCAGCAAGGCTTTGAGCTGGAATGCGCTGCCATGAAACGTGTGCGTGACGACATGGGGTTAACAAATGTGATCCTGATGATTCCATTCTGTCGCAGAGTTGAGGAAGGAAAAAGAGTACTGGCAAAAATGGCCGAATTAGGTTTAAAACAGGGCGAAAATGGCTTAAAGGTCTATGTCATGTGTGAAATCCCAAATAATGTCATTCAAGTGGATGCGTTTGCCAAATTATTTGATGGTTTTTCCATAGGATCAAACGATTTAACTCAATTAATGCTGGGCGTAGATAGGGATTCTGAAATTATTGCCTTTGATTTTGATGAGCGTGATCCAGGGGTTAAAGAAGTAATTCGTATGGCCGTTGAAGGAGCAAAACGTAATGACCGTTACTCGGGAATATGCGGACAAGCACCTTCTGATTATCCAGAAATGGCTGAATTTCTGGTAGGACTGGGGATAGGCTCGATGAGTCTAAATCCAGATACCATAATTAAAACCACCCTGCACGTGCTGGAGGTGGAAAAACGTTTACTGCAAGCTGGTTCACAAAAGTAGGCAAACAGTCTTAACATTATAAATAAATCAGCCTATTTACTTGATTAAAGTCCGTCCAACAATTATCCGCTTAGGAACGCGCACAGAATAGGTTTGGCAACTGGCGCAGAATTTTTATTCGTATTCAACTAACACATGGATGTGTGTAGATAGAACAATGCAGGAGCAATTGTCGAGACGTAGTAACAGGCGCGAAGCACATGGTTTTGTTTGAATATTAGGATTACTCATTCTTATAGGGCACTTTAGCCGTAGGGACAACTCTTGATGCTGGCACACAATGTACATCTTGATCATCAAAAAATATATCTGCCCTAAATGCCGCTAGCACCTCGTGTTTACTAACGCCGCCCATAAAGTGCACTTCATCAATCATTACATTCCATTCTGCCAAAGTACGTATAACGCGTTCATGAGCCGGGCTATTTCTAGCCGTAATTAAAGCTGTTCTTATAGGGCAGGGTTTATCTTTATTATTAAATTCTGACTGAACCTTTGATACTGACTTTAATAACGAGGCAAATGGCCCCTCAGGTATAGGTTTATTAGCATTTTCCCTCTCATGTTTTATAAATTCTTCTAGCCCCTTTTCTTTATATATTTTCTCTGACTCATCAGAAAAAATAACCGCATCACCATCAAAAGCAATTTTAATTAACTGCTTATCAATTTTCGTTTCGGGTGTATATTTTCCAAACTTATATATTCTTGCCGCTGCAAACCCAGCATCGATTGCCTCCTGGACATCATGCTCATTAGCAGAAAGAAAAAGATCAACTTTATATGGCGACAAATATCTTGATATGTTCTCGCCTCCCGTCCATGCAGAGCGAGTAATATCAAGATTATAGTGCTCAATAGATTGGGTAATTCTTAAACTGGTTACCGCATTATTTCGGGATAGAATAATGACCTCTACCAACTTTTCTTTCATACCCGTATTTAATGCCAATATATTTTTGACTAGCCTAAAAGCGGTTCCAGGACGAAGAACATTATCCACATGATCAAGTTCATGTTTAATATAAGGTTTTATGCCCTCTTTTTCATAGATTTCATTATCCTTTTCCAAATCAAATAATGCTCTAGTGGAAATACCGACTACCAGAACTTTAGATAAGTCGTACGACATATTTTCTCCTTAGCACCCACTTATATAAAATGCATCATGTGTAATATCGCCATTAGTAAATATACACTTATAAGCCCTACCACTCCAATAATCAAACCGGCTTTCGCCATGTGCCTGGTTTCAATCACCCCGCTGGCATAAGCCATGGCATTGGGCGGTGTGCTGACTGGAAGAGACATGGCAAGAGAGCATGAAAATGTGATGACAAGAATGATTAGTCGCGTACCGCCCAATGCTTGCAGGCTTTCTAAGTTTGCACCCAATGCTGCCATAAGGGGCAAAAGCAGGTTGGCAGTTGCTGTATTGGACATAAGTGTTGCCATGCTCAGGGTTAGAAGCGTTGCAAGAAAGATAATCAGTAATGGTGAAAACATGGAAAAAGGAATGCTGCTGATTATGTGATTAGTAAGTCCGGTTTTTTCCAGCCCCGTGCCTAGTGCAATACCTCCAGCAACCAGCCAGAGTACCCCCCAGTTTATTTTATTTAAATCTTTGGCATTAATAATACCTGTTGTGGTAAAGACCGCAATCGGAATCATGGCGACTACATAGGCATTCATGCCATGCAACCGGTCGGTAATCCACAGCAGTATAGTCATGACAAAGGTGAAGTAGACAAGCAGCGCTTTTCGATTCATTAGGAACCGACCCTGTATGTTCAAGTCAATCTCTTTTGATTCCACTGGATAGAGCCACTTAAGAAGAAGCCAGGTAAAAATAAGCATGACAGCAACATAGGGAACACCGAATGACATCCATGTACCGAAACTGATAGCAGATTCTTCTGTAAGGTATTTAAGTGCAACTGCATTGGGTGGCGTACCGATAGGTGTGCCCATGCCGCCAATATTGGCAGCAAAAGGAATAGCCAGCGCAAAGGCAATTCGACCTTTGTCATTTTTGGGAAATAAGGCTAATAGTGGCGTTAAGATAGCCAGCATCATGGCTGTGGTGGCTGTATTGCTCATAAACATAGAGAACAGAGCCGTGACAATCATCAGTCCGAGCATAATGTTTTGGGGGCGACGACCGAACGGCTTTGTCAGCACTCGCGCAAGGTTAATATCCAGACGGTATTTGGCACCTGCCATAGCAAGAAAGAACCCGCCGAGAAAAAGCATGATAATCGGTGATGCAAATACACCGAGTACTTCTTGATATTTGAGCATAACGCCGAATGACGTAGTGTCTTCAGCAGAGGGCATGAACAGCACAAAGCCATTGTCTGATATCAACACCAATTCAAATAATACAATAAGAACAGAAGTGGCAAACACCGGGATGGGTTCAAGTATCCAGCAAAGACAGGCCATTAAAAAAATAGCGGTCATGCGGTGTTCTACGACCGAGAATCCTTCAATGGGAATAAATCGAGAAGGTAATAACAGGATAACAAGAGGAACGACAATACAGATGATTTTTTTAATATCCCAAGGCATGGCGTTTACTCTTTATGATTCTTGTAAAGAGCGCAAAGGCTGGGGCTTATATTTATCACTCGTTACCTATTGTTTCAAAAAACACTATGCTAGTAGTCCGTCATTGTTGTATTAACGACTAGTCTCTTAAAAGAAAGTGCATTTTTATCCGTCAATATAAAGTTGATAGAGTACTAGATTGCAAGCACACGACCTCATGCAATCTTAATTGCAACTTCGCCGTTCGTAAGAAACGAGCAAGATATATAACCCTAGTGCAGCTAAAAAATGTTTAATGGAGTGGCCGCTAATAACTCCTAGCCCACTGTATACTTCATCATCAAATTGTTCAAATATTTTAGCAACCATATACGCTGCGAGCAGCAACCAATAAGCCTTAACCTGATTGTACCGAGAGCGAAAAAAAACAAGAATTAAGGGTATTGCAATCATTGGGAAAAACTGAACAAAGGCATAATACCTCAGATCGCCTGCTCCCTGTAACTCACTAAAATACCAGTAAATGACTGATGCAAAACCTGCAAAAATAAAGGGGAACAGCAATATCTTCCCGGCAGAAGTAGAAATAAACTCACTGATGACAATTGAAAACAGGCTCATAAAAATAACTGTCAAGGCTAGCCTATCCCAAACTAATGTTTGGTTATTAGGCCATAAGTGATAGTAAGCAGACCCAAAGGCTGTCAGAGTTACCCCCAAAAACAGTAAAATATAAGCAATTTTAATATCTTCAACAATAGTCAGAGTGCCTGTCACCATGATTTTATATAATCCTAAAATACCTACCATTAGAAACGGCAAATTTGACACTACATTCCAGAAATTCAAAATATAAAACCTCTCCCTAGAATCGCCAAAAGAATGATAATTGATATCTTGCGCAATTGGATCATAGAGCAATATACCAATTACCGCAAACAAAGCGATTGTTATAATGAGCACAACGCCTAATTTTTCTTTTTTCATTAAGACAACTCTTTTACGGTCTTGTGTATAAATATAAAAACATAAAAACGCTTTAAGCAAAAGATATAGCAAGTATTGTTTTGGTCAATGCGGGCTTGGCAATATGCTCTTTCTTGATCTAGATAAGTCTTAAACCTATCCAAAAACACAAAAAACATGCACATCATCTTTAAAGAATATAGCCAGGTTGTATGGCAAAAAAAATGGTATTTTTTGCTTTGTATCATTGGGCTAACGAGCGCAACAGCAATGGACTTTTATGTGCCTGTTTTGTACAAAAATATAGCCAATGGCTTGGCGGAAGAATATTCTGACGCCACTTTATCTATGCTATTAGATAACCTGACGATGATTGCTGTTTTTTATGCTGGAATTTGGCTGTCCTGGAGAGTGTTAGAAATAGGTATCGTACCTGTTGATGGCGGCGGGGTTAATCTATTAGAAAAACGCTGTTTTGATGTTTTAAAAAAGCAGCAATACATTTTCTTTGAAAACAGCTTTTCCGGTAGCCTGATTAAACAAGCTAATCGTTTTTCTCGTTCTTTTGAAATCATAATGGATTGGTGTTTATTTCAACTGTTTCAAAACATACTAGCAATTGGCATTGCATTCATTCTTTTTTATCAGCAACAACCTGTGTTTGCACTCTATTTTCTTGCCTGGGTGGTGGTCTATCTACTCTGGAACATAGGCTTTTCCATATGGAAACTTAAATTTGATGAGGCAGTAGCCCAAGCTGATTCCAAAATCGGCGCGGTTTATTCTGATGCTATCAGCAATGTTTTTATCGTAAAAAGCTTTGTCATGGAAGAAAAGGAGCAGCAGCGAATTAACCAGGCTTCTGACCTTGTTTATAAACGCAAAAAAACCGCTTGGATATTAATGTTCATCTCTTTTGCCATCCAGGGCTTGATGATCTTTGGTATTGAACTGTTGTTGATGTATTTGATGATTGGCAAATGGCAATTAGGAAGTTTTCAGGTTGGCGAATTTGTTTTGTTTCAATCTATATTGTTAATGCTGGTTCAACGACTATGGGAATTTGGACGGAATCTACGTAACTTTTTTACCGCTCTGGCTGATGCTAAAGAAATGACCGAAGTGTTCAAAAATGATCAACTGGAAATAGACCCGCCTCAAGCCACAGCACAACGAATGACTAAAGGACAGATTAGCTTCAACAAAGTCAGCTTTGCTTATGACAGCCATCGCGCATTATTTAAGGATTTTTCCTTACAGATAAATGCCGGTGAAAAAGTGGCACTGGTTGGGCAATCCGGTTCGGGTAAAACATCACTAACCAAGCTACTATTCCGCTTTGTCGATCCACAAAGCGGCAATATCCTGTTTGATGATATCAACAGCAAAGATTTTACTCTGGCATCATTGCGCCAACAAATAACGCTGATTCCACAACAACCAGAATTATTCCACCGATCAGTACGAGACAATATCACGCTGGGAGCAGATATTTCTGATGAAGAACTGCAAGATATTGCAGCAAAAGCCCAGGTTTTAGAGTTAATCCAGCAATTACCACAACAGTTTGACACTCAAGTTGGTGAGCGCGGGGTAAAGTTATCCGGCGGAGAAAAACAACGTATAGCCATTGCACGCGCCTTTCTGGAACAAGCGCCCATCGTTGTTTTGGACGAAGCCACCAGTGCTTTAGATTCTCTTACCGAGCAACAAATTCAGGTCGCAATCTTTGAACTTCTTAAAAACAAAACCGCCATTGTCATAGCGCACCGTCTATCGACTATTTTACGTATGGACAGAATTATTGTTTTGGAGCAAGGCAGGATCATAGAGCAAGGCAGTCATACACAACTTTTAGCGCAGCAGGGCAAGTATCATGAAATGTGGCAACATCAGAGCGGGGATTTTTTAGGTGAGTAAATTAGATTCAGCTAAAACAAATAAACTTAAAGGGGATAAGTAATGTTATACAGATTAGGATGGTTATTGGTGTTCGTAGCAACTCTTTTCTTGTTTGCCAAATATTCTCAGGCAGCAAACTTTAAAGAAGGGCTAGTTAAAGGTAAGCTTAAACCATGTCCAAACACACCAAACTGCATTAGCAGCGAGAATGGCAAGATTGAGGCTATCAATGTAGGGCAGGCCGAGCCAACTTTAGCATGGGATAAATTAAAACAAATTATTGTTAGTCAAAATGGAAACATTCAGACTGAAACCAATGGTTATCTTTGGGCTGTTTTTAAAACGCCGGTGCTGGGTTTTGTAGATGATGTTGAGGCACGGTTTGATTCATCGAAAAATTTGATTCATCTACGTTCAGCCTCACGAGTAGGCTACTATGACTTTGGCGCGAACCGTAAACGATTAATTAAGATAATCAATGCGATGCAGAGATAAAAAACTATTTGGAGCAAGATACAAAATGGCGCGCCCGAGATGATTCGAACATCCGACATTCGCCTTCGGAGGGCGATTATAGCCGTTTTCTAGCGAAACCTGTTGACACCACAAGCAACCTGAAATACCACTTAAAGCCTTATCATACCTTGCGTTAAGCCACCTTTTAAATTACCCTATGGTTTCGTAAGGTTGCGCCAAGTTTATTTGAAACGTCAACTCAGTGTCAACTCAGGAATTGCATGTTAGGAGTCTTAAGTGGTTGATAAAGTTAAAAAGGTTAGATTGACTGATGCCATAATCAGCTATTCAAAGAGTGGAAAAAGCGATAATTCCAAGCTAAAACACGTAGAAAACATGCTTTTTCACAAAGGAGACGTTTTACACGATACCGAAACAAAAGGTTTTCAAGTCTCTAGATCAGGTGTTGATACTATTAGTTTTAGGTATTACTACCGTATCAACGGGCAGCGTAAAAACATCACTTTAGGACAGTTTCCAGATATTACTGTTGCACAGGCAAGGACACTAGCCAAAGAAAAAGCTTTAGCTGTAGCAAATGGCAATAACCCTCTGGCAGAAAAGAACCAAACAAGAAACTCAACTCAATTAACACTCAAAGTTTATTTAGATCATGACTACACTCTTTTTATGGAGCGTGCTATTGATAAAAAAGGTTATCTTGCAAAAATAAGAAATCACTTCCCAGAATTATTAAAAAAGCCTATAGCCGAAATAAATAAAACTGACCTAGTCAAATGGCTACAACAACAAACCCAGCAATATAAAAATCATGAGCGAGGTTATTCTGATGATTCTATTCGTGGGCGTTTTTCTGCCCTTAAATCACTTATGGCTCATGCAGTACGTAATGGTGCAATAAAGCAGAACCCTTTTGACCGGATGGAAAAATTAGACTTCCACCGTGAAGAAATGGCCGCACAACAAATAAAGAGACATTATTTAACCATTGAACAGCAGCGCGCTTTTTTATTATCAATAGATAACTATCAAGAAAAATTAAGGCTGGAGCGTAGAAATAGCCGCGCACATGGAAAGCCTTATTTGCTAGA